>USHI01000007.1 GCA_900554405.1 uncultured Eubacteriales bacterium
GGAGCCCACAACACCGCAGACCATGCCGGCGCTATTCGACGGCGATACCGGCGACCTCGACGGCGGCATAGATATCGACGGCGACGGTATACCCGATATCCCCGCCGGGGAGGATATACCCCACGCGCACGCCTTCGAAGCGGACGGAGGTCTGCGGCTGTTTACCTTCCGCGGAATAATCGCCTTCTTCTCGGTCATGGGCTGGGCAGGCGTTGTCTGCACGGACAACGGAATGAAAGGCTTCCCCGCAGTGCTCGTATCGCTTGTTTCCGGTTTTGCGGCGATGCTCATTGTCGCGCTGCTCATGAAGTGGATACTTTCACTGCAATACGACGGCACCGAAAAGATCCGCGATTCGCTCGGTGCAAGCGGCACGGTATATATCCGCATACCCGCACTGCGCGCCGGGGCGGGCAAGGTCAATATACTCGTGGGCGAGCGGATATCCGAAAAATCGGCGGTGACGGACGACCCGCAGGATATAACGTTCGGCGAGGAAATAACCGTTATCGGCATAACCGGGGACAATACACTGATCGTCCGCCGGAAAAACAAAAGGCAGTAAAAGCCTTTCGGGCAGTAAAAGCCGGAAGGATATAATCACGCACTGCATGAGCTATAAATAAAACTGTAAATAAAGGAGAAAAACAATGAGTCTTAACGCGATCATTCTTGTTACGGTCATGGCATTGCTTGCCTTTTCGCTGGTGATGTGGATCTTTTCGAGGTACAGAAAGTGCCCCTCGGACAAGATACTCGTCATTTACGGTAAGGTCGGCAAAAACGCGGACGGCACCACGCGAAGCTCCCGCTGTATCCACGGCGGCGCGGCTTTCGTATTCCCGGTGCTGCAATCCTACCGCTTTCTCGATCTGACCCCGCTTTCCATACAGGTCGATCTGCGCAACGCGCTTTCCAAGCAGAACATCCGTATTGATGTTCCCTCCAGCTTCACCGTCGGTATTTCGACCGAGCCGGGCGTGATGCAGAACGCGGCGGAGCGCCTGCTCGGCTTGCAGCTCGGGCAGATACAGGAGCTTGCAAAGGACATCATATTCGGTCAGCTCAGGCTTATAATCGCGACAATGGATATCGAGGAGATCAACACCGACCGCGATAAATTCCTGGAAGCCGTCTCCCGAAATGTGGAGGTCGAGCTTAAAAAGATCGGTCTGCGGCTGATAAACGTCAACGTCACCGATATCAGCGACGAGAGCGGCTACATAGTCGCGCTGGGTAAAGAAGCGGCTGCAAAGGCGATCAACGATGCGAAAAAGAGCGTTGCCGAAAAGGAACGCGACGGCTCCATAGGCGAAGCGAACGCACGCATGGACGAACGTATAAACGTTTCCAAAGCGGATGCGGAAGCGATACAGGGCGAAAACCTTTCCAAAACCGAAATAGCGATGAGCAATGCCGCCCTGCGCGAAAAGCAGGCGGAAGCGCAGCGCATTGCCACGGCGGCGGAAAAGATACAGGCGGCAAAGGCGTTGGAGGAATCCTACGATGCCGAGCGTGCCGCCGAAGAAGCGCGCAGCGCGCGTGAAAAGGCAACGCTGGAAGCCGACGTTATTGTCGAAACCGAGATCAACAAGCGCAAGCTGGAGCTGCAGGCGGAAGCCGAAGCCGAACAGACCCGCCGCAGGGCAAAGGGTGAAGCGGACGCCATATACGCCCGCATGGAGGCGGAAGCCCGCGGTATGGAGGAAATACTCCGCAAGCAGGCTGCCGGCTTTGCCGAAATCGTGAAATCCGCCGGCGGGGATGCCGATGCGGCGCTCAGGCTGATGATAGCCGACAAGCTCGAGGAGCTTATGAAGATACAGGTCGAAGCCGTGAAGAACATCAAGATCGACAAGGTCACCGTGTGGGACAACGGCCAGAGCGGCAACGGTAAAACGGCAACGGCGAACTTCCTTTCCGGCATGATGAAAAGCGTGCCCCCGCTTGAAGAGGTCTTTGCGATGAGCGGGCTTGCGCTCCCGGAATACCTCGGCAAAAAGCTCCCGGATGCGGAAAACCGCGCCCCCGCGGAGGAACAGGCGCAAACAGCGGAGAAAGCCGAAAGCACCGAAAAGCAGTAACATATAAAGCAAAACCGGAGGGTGAGCCCCTCCGGTTTTTGCGTTTATTCGACCCATTTGAGCGCCAACGTGCCGAGATACATACGCTTTACAAGCAGGTAATCCACGGAATCTATCTTCCCGTTTCCGTCAATATCGGAATAGACCCTTCCCGTATGGCTCACAAAGGAGGTATCCTCGCTCTGCATCACCATGCGCTTTATAACAATCAGGTCGGCAAGGTCTATGACCTCGTTTTCATTCACATCACCGTAAAGGTGTCTGTCTATCCTCGGCCCGCGATCCGTGACCGACCATACACCCGCAAGGCTGCGCGCGGCTTCCATAAGCACATCGATATGCGAGAACTTGAAATTATCGATGACCCACCAGTAGGTTATGGTATTGCCGGGTCGGGTGTATTTATCCTCCATGAGCGTTAGGGTATATGTCATTTCGGCATTGTACTTTTTGTTGTAATCGTCCTTCAGCTTTTCCATTGCCGCCGCGCGGGCTTCCTCTGCGACATACGGGTAAAAGGTTATCTCAAATTCACGTTCTTCCGTGAAATCATCGGAGCCCTCCGCCGCGGCGGGGAAATCAATCATGCAGGAGAAAAGCGTACACACAAGTAAAACAATGGATATGATGGTTTTCTTCATTTTTGGTCTCTCCTTTTGAAATAATATTATTTTGTCAGGGCGTTGATTTGCTCCCGCAAATATATTGTATCAATTCCCCACCGGTAAAATCAATTAACGATTGCGGCAAATTTGCACGAAAATAATTGGTTACCCTGCACATATTCGGCTGCAACGCAAAAAACATCTCGGGAGAGGTGTTTTTTTGTGAATGATCAATACGCAATTATCCGCCGTATATTCAGCCGTATATATTATATGTCCCGAGGACATGGCGTTTGAGCAGGAGGTAATCATAGGCATCCGTTCTGCCGTCGCCCGTGATATCCGAAGCAAGCGTTTCGGGATAGCCGAGCGATACGGTTTGCAGCACGAGCCGTTTGAGGTAAAGGTAATCCACGGAATCGAGAATGCCGTTTGCTCTGATATCGCCGCGAACGATGACACAATACCCCGCGCCCCCGCGCGTGAGCACGGCGCCGGTGGGAAGATATTCGCCGGACCTGAGCTTTTTGCCGCCGAAAAACGCATCCGCATCGGCGGAAACTGCGCCCGCGGCGGTCTTTTCTTTTATATCGCGGATAAACCATCCGTCCGCCCTTGCGCCGCTGCCGGGCAGCAGGGTAATCTTGTCGTCTATTCCCCATTCGGCTTTCAGCCATTCGTTGCGCTTTTCCAGCCATGCGCGGTAATAGGCAAGGTTTGCCTCATAGCCCTTATCCGGGGTGCGCTCGAAAACATTGTAGCGCACGCTGTCGCTCCAGCCCGCTTCTTTGTAATTGCGGCGGAAGGAAGCGCCGTATTCTGCAAGCATACGATCGATATAATTCCCGCCGAGCGTGTTGTCGGCATAAAGATTTATGATCTCATCCTGCAATTCGGCGTAACGCGCGGCAAGCTTTTCGCGCACGGAGGGCACGGAAAGCAGCGGTCGAAACCACATACGCTCGCACCACAGCCCCTCCCAGCTGTTGCCGGAGGTGCCGACATTGTTGTAATCCCTGTAATAATCAGAGCTGCAGTTCCCGGCTGAAAGGTCGAAATCCCACACGGGGCCGCCGTATATCCTGCCGTTTTTGATATAAAAGCGGGTGCTGCCCGTGCCGACATCAACGTTTTTGAAATATTCGAGCACGATATAGAAATCCACCATGGAATCCACATCGAAATACTTTTCGATTTCTTCGAGGCTGCCGCCGGCAAGCGCGCGTTCCGCCTTTGCGACAAAATCGAAAAGCCACGCCTTTTGCTCCGCCGTCTGCTCGTCCGGCTCGTTTATGCCGAACCGGATGCCGTAAATATCGGTGGTGAAATATGTCGTTCCCTCATCGGTATAGGAATCGCGTTCCAGAATGAACTCGTTTGCATCGGTATCTATGTCCACGCGGGTTTTCGAGGCACCGATCGCATCCGTGACAAGATAGCTGCCGAGGAATTTTTCGTTCAGATAAACATCGCACACGCGGTATTTCGGCGTGTACGCAAGCCCGATCGCCGCGGAAAAATCCAGCACCGTCTGATTGCGCAGCAGTGTTTTTTCGTAGCAGTTGGCAAGCAGGCACCATTTTTTGTTCTTGCCCATCCCGAGCAGATCGGTCTTGGAGGAGAATTTGATATTGAAGGGCTTTTTCGCGCCGGAGGAGGTGGAATTCCCGCGGATCTTCACCTTTGCGCCGGTGTCGGAAAGCTCCGGCTCCGTGCCGCCCTTCTTATCTATAACGCGCACCGCGGCTGCGCAGTAATCGCGCGTGACATTTGTCTGTGTCGTGATGAATATCTTCGGAACATCGGTCCGTGCATAAATATCCGCCGCTGCGGCGGGCGTTGCGGCAAGCACGGGAAGAAGCGTAAATATAAGCAGTGCGAGTGCGATATACTTTCTCATTTCAAAAACCTCCGGATATATTATATGTATTTTACCATACCGCCGCCGCATTTGCAACGGCAAAAATAGCGGTTGACAAAACGCCGCGCGCGATATATAATAACCGAGAATAAGGGGATGTCGCCAAGCGGTAAGGCACCAGACTTTGACTCTGGCATTTCGTTGGTTCGATTCCAGCCATCCCTGCCATTGCGGGGGTAACGACTTTTTGAACACTTCAAATTGGAGTTTTCAATTTTCCCCCTATCAAACTATAACAAGAAAACACCTATTTTCAGTAATGAGAATGGGTGTTTTCTCTCTTTATTAAGAAGCTATACTATAAAAAATGTCTTCAATTTGCGAGGGAGTTTTAAAATTCAAACTGCGATGTGGTCTTCGGTTGTTATAATAATCGATGTATTTCTCTACTTCTGACTCCAATTCATCTATGTTGGAATATTCCTGACGATATAATGCCTCATATTTCATTCTTGCAAAGAACGATTCGCAAACTGGATTTTGCGTAGGCGAGCCGAGAGCAGAAAAGGATTGTAAAACATGTAGCTCTGACAAGTATGTTCGGAATGCCAACGCTGTGTACTGTACGCCTTGGTCTGTATGAAAAATAAGCTTGTCTGTTGTATGCCTTGATTGGTATGCAAGAGCAAAAGCTTTTAGAGACAGCATTGTGTCAATTGTTTTAGAAACAGCGGTTGCAAGGACCTTATGGGAATATAAATCAATTACCGCGCAAACAAAGTGAGGCTCATCGCCTACTCTCACATAAGTAATATCACTTGCCCATACCGTATTCGGTGAGGTAATACCATCCAAACCAAACAACCGGTTGGGACGGTTCTTTCTTTTTATCGGAGTTGTATGTGCCTTCAATTCCCTTGGCTTTTGAATAATCAATCCCATTTCCTTCATCAGACGACTAATCCGCGCTTCAGAAACAAACACACCTCTTTGTTCAAGGAGATATTTGATCGGCTTTTTCCCCAATCGATATTCGCTTTCGGTGAAAATCTCTTGGATAATTGGCTTTAAATTTTCGTCATTTTTCTCATAAACAGTTTTCGAGCGTTCTGCTCTTTTTCTGTTGTAATATGTGCCTCGCGGTATTCCAAACGCCTCTGACAAAACGTGAATTGAATACTTATCTCGCAAACTATCAATTGCTTTGACCTTATCTTCTGTGGATGAGACCGGTGTACACAATGTAAGTCGTTGCACTTCCAAAATCTGCTCCAGCTTCTTTGCATGACTTTGTAAACGATTCAGCGTCATAGCTTTAGCGGCATGAGACAAATCAAAAAGCCCTTTATGATACTGCTGCTTCCAAGCAAACAGCGTGCTCTCAGGAACATGGAACTCTTGCAGTGTTTCCTTTACCGTATGGTGATCCAGATAGAATTTTACGACTTGTTTCTTGAATACCATGGTGTACTTTTGATTTGACATTTTATTGCCTCCTGCTGAACAGCTAAATTATTACATCATTATACACCCAATTTATGAACTCCACTATATTTTTGGAGAAAAATAAGAGTTAATCAAGCAAGTTCTCGCTTTTGACGGCGAGGGCAATTTACAACGGATGCCTTGATGTTGTACAACATCTTCAAAAGCGCTTGACAAGGGGGGTTAATTTGGGGTATAATATATAGTAGAATACTGTAGATAAGGGGGATACTATCATGGCTACGAATGAAACGTTTGAAAAGCTTGCCGAATTGACGGCAAGGATCAAGGAACTCCCAAAAGGTTATATATCAAAAAAGACGATAGGTGGTAAGATATATTACTACCACCAGTGGTCGGAAAGCGGAAGCAAGCAGAGCCGATACATCAAGGACGATGAGGTCGAGCCGCTTGCCAAATTGATCGACGAAAGAAAAGAATTACAGACGCAGGTCAGCGCCTTGAAAAAGGCCTCAACAAAGAAAACCAAAAGAAACGAGGTGAACGTAATGAAATGTATTTTGATGCACAAGAGAACGCAGGTTGCTTCGATAGAGCTTGATGACGCAACCGGTTTTATTCAGAAGATCGGTGAGATATATGCACCGGAACATTTGCCCGTCGGTATTCATGTCAGACACGGAGTAGCTGATCGAACAGAACTCAATCAGTGGTGGACAGATAGATCGATTCCTGCCAGCCGAAGCGGAATCCGCGAGGCTCTCGAAATACTAGAAATCGCAAACACAAAGCTTTTGCTTCTTCGTTGCTACGGTTTGAGCTTGTCAGACCAATATTGGATCAAGCCCGACGGAAGTGACTTGACTTGGGAAGACGTTAACTTCTTTGATAATTCGTTCTCCGACGATATCGGTGACGTTCTGTTCGGCGCTCCCAAGAAAGATAATGCACTGAATTTCTCATCTCCCGACAATACTTCGGATGGCTTCTTAAAAAAGCGTTGGAAGATCATAGACGGAAAGCGTTGCTTAATCAAAGGTGGCTCCAATCCGTTCCGTCAGCAACCGTTCAATGAAGTCATTGCAACAAAGATTATGGAACGGCTTGATATTCCACACGTACCATACACGCTTGTTTGGAACAAAGAAGCACCTTACTCGGTATGTGAAGACTTTGTGGATGAAAATACGGAGCTGATTCCTGCATGGCGCGTTATGATGACACAAAAGAAAAATAACAGCACGTCGGTTTATCAACACTTCGTCAATTGCTGTGGAGCACTGGGTGTAGCGGATGTTGTTCCATTCCTTGACCGCATGATTACGCTTGACTATATCATTGCGAACGAAGACAGACACTTCAATAACTTCGGCTTGATCAGAAATGCCGAAACGCTTGAATGGATTGGTATGGCGCCCATCTACGACAGCGGTTCATCCTTGGGATATGATAAGCTGCCTGGACAGATGAAATTCGAAAAGGATGTGGGGTGCAAGCCGTTCAAGAATCACCACATTGAGCAGCTGCAATTGGTTCAGTCCTTTGAATGGCTCGATCTCTCAAAGCTGGATGATGTCGAAGATATTATCAGAGAAACGCTTGCCTTGGATACGGATGAAAATTATATCGACGAGTATCGTATCAACGCCGTAGTAAATGCGGTTAAGCGCAGACTCCAAAACTTAGAACAAGTGATCAGGGAGCGTCAAAGGAATGTCTTTATTCATAATAACACTTCTACGGAAGACGACGTTGAGAAAAATATTGCCGAGGATTATTCTGCCAAATGACACTGAATCAATTCTGCTCCCAATCTTATACCCAAAAGGAGTTTAGCACATGGCATATAACTTTCAAAAACAAATAGACTTTCTCCTTGAATGAGCTTGTCCAAGTATAAGGTACTTGGTTCACCGTGATATGCTTGGCACTCCCGTGGATGAGCCGTTTATGGTTGCGCTCCAAAATAAGATATTGGCACAATCCAACACGCAAAAGCATTTGTACGCACAGCATCCCGATGGATGGTTCTGTCGCGAACTTCACGGTATTGACGGTATGGATTGTCACATCGGTGGATTGAAAACGATAATAAACTCAAACGTGTTCATGGTGGTGCGATATCATTAAGTTGTAATAATGATTGCTGAGCCTTTTCGTGTGATTGTATTGTGTGTTGCCTTAGGAGGTAGCTTTTCGCGGAGCGAAAAGCGATTTTAAGGAATATTGTGATATAAAGAATAACAAAAAAGGAGAAACGATATAAAAAATTATGTCCGCACCTGAGCGAACTTTATTATGCAAAAAAGCGGTTCTGTGATATAACGAGACATCGGAAAACCAACTACGGAAAGGAGAGCGAAATCTTGGATAATACAAATAATTTCTCGGGCAAAGCTCATTTTTTCAACGGCAGACCGAGCTGTGAGTACAGATACCGTTGACTGCCGATGGAAATTATGATATCATACGGAGGAGCCATAATACCAAAGCATCGGGAGGCAGCATGAAAATCGCATTCTTCAAAAACGAATCGGATTTTCACCCTCGCACATCCTATTGTTGGACAAACGCGGAACAGGTCGTTGTTGATTTCAAGCTTAAAAAAGCAGGAAAGTATTTGCAGTTCCTGCTTGTAATTCCTTTGGTGGTTTTTTTGGCTTCCCTGAAACTCGGCTCCGACTGGCCGTTTTGCATTATCATCGCAATCCTTTGCCTCCCTGCACACGAATTGTGCCACGCGTTATTTTGCCGGCTTTCGGGAAGAAAAGCGGAGGGCATATATTTCTTCCCTTCCAAACGAGTTTTTTCTTTTACTTCCGCGACGGCATATGTAAAACCCGCCTTCGGCGTATGGAACAAAACGCAGGCAGTGCTGTTCGGGGCATTTCCGCTTATTCTGCTGACGTTTGTCCCTGCAACAGCAGCTCTTTTTATTTCATCTTTCAGAGTATGGCTGCTGATTATTGCGGTATTTAACCTTTCGATGTCTTCCTTCGACATTATCAATGTGTGCTGCCGCTTAAAATTGCCGCGGAATTGCCTGTACTTCGGGGATTTTGTTTTGACTGCGGCAGAAGCCGACCGCCCTGTTATAATACATCGGCTGTCCGTGACATCCGAGCTCGATAAAATAGAGCATAAATGCTTTCAATTCTACAATAATGAATTGACCGAAATTGACCCTCCGCCCGAATCGTGTGAGGTAAACAGATTGCGTGAAGAATTCGTCAAGCAGTTTAATCTCGAACAAGCGTAAATATGCCGCCCCCCTTTTTCGGTTTCTTTACGGGCTGCATTTGAAAATAAATCATTTATCCGAGGTGAAAGCATGAAGGTCAAGCTGGACGATTTCGAGCTGCGGGCACTGATAAACGGCTTATTCCGGCAGCGGACGGATTACGATACGGAAACCAACGCCGTGATCGGCGATCTTTTGCTGCGGCTGGCGGAAATATCGGATACGATGAAGCCGAACCGCAAAAAGAAGATCCCCTTTGAACCGGAGGAGGTAAGCATTATCCGGAAATGCCTTGTGGAATGGCGCAACCGCGAAATACAAGCCGGAAGGCAGGGCGCGGTGGACGGTATAAACGAATTACTGCTGCTCTTCGCCCGTTAAAACAAAACAACAGTCGTTTCCCCCGCCGGGAAGCGACTGCTTTTTCTTTATGCGGTGGATATTCCTCATTTCCCCTTGCATTTTCGCTCCGGATGCGATATAATAAATCTGTTTATTGATAAACTCGTTTACCGTTACGGAAGGAGGTGCGCAAAATGCCGGCAAAAAAGCAAATCACGCGGGAAATGATTCTGCGTACCGCATTAAAGCTTTTGAAGGATCGGGGCTGCGAAGCCGTGAATGTCAAATGCCTCGCGCGTGAGCTGGGTTGTTCCACACAGCCGGTTTATCTTTCCTTTTCCGGGATGGATGAACTGCGGGCGGAGCTGATCCCGCTTGCCGTGAATACCTTTGAGAATGCCATGAGAAGCGAAAGCGCGGACGGCGTGATCCGGCTTTACGATATGAGCTACGTCAGATTTGCAAAGTCGGAGCCGTGCCTGTTCCGCTTTCTTTTCATGTGCAGGGATGCCTTTTCGGAAACAAAGAAAAGCCTGCTTCCGATTATCGAAAAGTCCGTGCGGGAACTGATGACGGTTTATCACATCGGTCATGAGGAAGCCGATCTTCTGCACGATCGGATGTGGATGAACGCACACGGGATCGCTTCCATGATCGCAACCGATTTCTGCGGCTGGAACATGGAAAAAGCCGCGCGGATGCTTGCCGACAGCAAGGAAGCGTTCACAAGGAAATACGAGGCTTTCGATGTTTACGAATAAAGACCTGCGAAAGCTTATTCTGCCGCTTTTTGCAGAGCAGTTTCTTTTGATGTTCGTCGGTATCGCGGGCACCTTCACTGCCGGCTTTTCGAGCGAAGCGGATGTCATGGCAGCCTGCGAAACCTATCTGATCATCACGACACTTTCCCTTCCGTTCCTCGCCTTTTACGATGCCGGCGCGACGCTTTGCCGCAGCACCGGGAAAACGGCGTGCACCGGCTTGTAAAGGTGGCTCTTTCGGGCACGGTCGCCATGTTCGGAACCTATCAGATCGCGGCGAACGGCGTGGCGCAGAGCATTTGGTCGCTTGCCGCCATTATAGGGCTTGCGATGGCGCCGGCATACACGACGGTTATCGGGCAGTGCATGGGCGCGAGGGATATCGATGCCGCAAATTACTATTTCAAAAAGCTTAATAAAATCACTCTTGTGCTTTCCGTTCTGCGGAACGCGCTGATCTTAGCCGTCACTCCGCTCATTGTCCGGCATTCCGCAATTTCACCGGAGGCAAAGGAGCTTGTAATACAGCTCGTTCTGATAAACAACATTTTCAACGCTCTTGCTTATCCGTTTGCCGGCCCGCTCGGAAACGGGCTTCGCGCCGCCGGGGATGTGAAATTCACCATGGTCGTCTCCATTGTGCTGACGGTCGCCGCCCGGCTCTTATTTTCCACGCTGTTCGGGCTGTGGCTCGGCCGGGGCGTGATCGGAATCGCGGTCGGAATGAGTATCGACCTTGTTTTCCGCGGAGCGATATTTATCCTGCGGCAAAGATCGCAGCGACGGACACGCTTCCGCCTGATATGAAAAACGTTATAAACACACGATACAAAGGAAGAAAAACACCATGAAAGAAAACCGAAAACTGCTGCGCGAGGTGCTGCGCGATATCCGCCGCGACATGACGGACGAAGAAGTACTGAACCTTTTGGCGGACAGCAAAATATCCGTCAGCCCCGAAAGCGAAAAGGAAAAATACACCGTGGGGCAGCGCGCCGCCGATGCCATTGCAAAATTCGCCGGAAGCTGGGCTTTTATCTTTTCGTTTACCGGCATACTGATCCTTTGGATGGTGATCAATGCCGTTCTTGCGGCAAACGCGTTTGACCCTTACCCGTTCATATTGCTGAACCTTGTGCTTTCATGCGTGGCGGCAATACAGGCTCCGCTGATAATGATGAGCCAGAACCGCCAGGAGGAAAAGGACCGCCGCCGCGCGGAAAACGATTACAAAGTCAATCTGAAAACCGAGATCATGATCGAAGACCTTTACGATAAGGTCAACGCGATACTCGCAAAACAGTCACAGCTCGAAAAGCGACTGGCGGAAAAGGATACGGATCCCGATAATCCGAAGCGGTAAGCCGCGGCGGCAAAACCCGGTTTTTTCCGTTCATGCGCATCACGCCGACAGTTGCCGGGCGGTTTTGCTTGAGAAACTCATAGTGTCTAAATCCCCATACTCCGATGTTACCAATGTTCAGATTCATTTTCTTGACCTCCGTTTTTCATTTTTTTATATTTATTTGCCTGAGGTCAAATTCAGATCGCCTAAATAAACGACAAATCCGAACCCTTCGCCAATTGGTTTAGGGTTCGGATTTGTACTGTTTGGTGCAGCTGATGGGACTTGAACCCATACGGTTACCCACACGCCCCTCAAACGTGCGCGTCTGCCAGTTCCGCCACAGCTGCATCATTCGTTTTTTGCGCCCCGCAAGCGAAGCGCGCAAGAGTTATTATACACGGTTATTCGGATTTGTCAACCCTTTTTTTTGCAAAAAAGCAAAAAAACAAAGGTTCCCGCACATCAAGCTAAATCTCAAGCAATGTCGTTTCGCCGTTTTCGGGCGTGATGCGGGTGAGCGGTGATATTTTGAGCATATCCGGGCGGAATCTGCGGCAGCAGAACCGCGCTGCGACGGCACCCCTGATGCTGCATATACAGATATCCGATTCATGGATAACGACCGCGTTTTCGCAATTTGCACATATGCTTTCCGGTTCGTTCAAGCCCTGCTTTTTCATTCCGCCACAACCTTTCACGGGTATATAATACCCCAAAGCGCGACATTTGTCAACCGAAAATAACGGCAAGCAGCGTAATAACCGCACCTCCGACGCATTTCGAGACAAGATACGGCTTTACGGAAAGCCCGCTTCCGAGCGCAAACCGAACCTGCATCGCGGCGGAAAGCCCGCAATGCCCGACAGCCGCCGCGCACAGCGCAAAGCCGTACCGCCCGCCCGCTGCCGCCGCACAGCCGGAGGAGAACTCAAACACCCCGCGCAGCAGCACGCGCGCCGCCGATCCGTCGCCGACAAGCGCTTCGCCCAGCGCACCGAAGAACACCGCGCAGGCACACACGTTCAGCATTGCGGAAAATCCATCCGATATCGCCGTTCTCAGTGCGACACTGCGCACCCGCACCGCAGCGCCCGGAGTGCATCTTCCGGCACCGAACATGACACGCTTCATCACAAACGCCGCAGCCAGCGAGCCGACAAGCTGATAAACCGCGAGCCGCAGCCCGCAGCCCGTGCCGAAAAGCCTGCCGACAAAGCCGATACAAAACGAAAGACTTACATTGTTCGTAAAGCAGGCAAGATATTCCGCCTGCTTTTTGTCATACGCGCCGGATTCGTACAATTCCCGCGAGAGCGCCGCCCCGAGCGGCGGACCGCACAGAAGACCGGCGGCATAGACAAAGGCATTGCACCCCACCGCGCCCGCAGCCCGCCTTGCAATGGCGGAGCCGAAAAGCCTTTTGGCAAGCACAGTATAGACAAACAGCGAAGGAAACAGCACCCGCCCGCAGAATTCCAGCGCGTGCAGCGTGCTTTCCGCCGCTTTTGCCGGGTATGCGAGCAGGTATACGAACACCGCCGCAGCCGCAAGCTCCGCGACAGTGTAAAACCGTTTTGATATCTTCATAAAACCACCACGGAATGAGTATATTGAAGCGGTGGTGTTGTTTATGAAGATCAGATCGCTGATAAAGCTTGAAAAAACCCCGGAATATATCGAGCTGCACGGCCGCTCCGGCATGGTGGCGGAGGGATATTGCAGGATCGGCGAATATTCCGATGCCCGCATCCGGTTCGATTCGGCATCGGGCGGGATCCTGCTCACGGGGGAGGAGCTGACGCTGCGGCATCTGAGCCGCGGAAGGATCGCGGTGGACGGGAGGATAAAGGGAATTGAATTTGTATAGACCTATCCATGTCGTTTTCGGTTACGGCATATTCTCCGTCGCGGCGGAGGATTTCCCAAGGCTTGCCGATATTGTCACCGAAGGCGGCTTTAATATCTGGGGGATAAAAAGGCGCGGCGAGCGCGTGGAGCTTCGGGCTTCGGTTTTTTCCGCCGAAGCGCTTGCCGGATGTGCACACTCCGCCGGGATAAGCATCGAAAAGCTCGCTCAAAAGGGGTTCCCGTTCCTTTTCGCACGCTACCGCAGGCGCTACGGGCTTATGCTCGGGCTGGTCGTGGGGCTTTGCGCCATGTTTCTTGCCCAGCTTTTTGTGTGGGATATAGAGATAAGCGGCAACACCGCGGTGAGCAGAAGCGAGATCCTGCGCAGCCTGAACGAATGCGGGATAAGCGTGGGCTGCTTCCTGCCGCGCATCGATCCCGCGCGGGATTCCAACCGGCTGCTGCTTTCCTGCCGCGGGCTTTCCTCCTGCGCAATAACCGTTTCCGGAACAAGGCTCACGCTGAGCGTACTGGAACGCAGGGAACCGCCGGAGCTCGTGGATACGGGCGGATATTACAATGTTGTCGCGGCGGAGGACGGGATAATTATCGACATTGATGCAGCCGACGGCACGCCGGAGGTGCATGAGGGGGACACGGTATATAAAGGCATGCTGCTGATAAACAGCTTTATCGAGGGGACAAACGGTACCTACCGCCCGACGCACGCGCGCGGGAAGGTCATCGCGGCGGTAAAGCGGGATTACGAGATAAAAATACCGCTTGAACGCACCGAAAAGGATTTCAGCGGCGAAACGCAGACAAAGCGGATATACACCCTGCTCGGCAGGGAGCTGCCGAGCCCTCGGGGCGCGGAAAGCGATTACGAATATTCCGATGCGCTTATCGGCACAAGGGAGGTAAAGCTTTTCGGCTTCATACGCCTGCCGATGACCGAAACGCGCATCACATACAGCGAATACACACCCGCAAAGCGGCGTATAACCGAAGCATTCGCCCGTGAAGCCGCCCTGGGCGAGCTGGAAGCCGCCATTGCCGAGACCGGCTGCGAGCTGATATCAGTAGAAACCGAATTCACCGCGGATGAAGAAAACGGCGTCTGCATTCTGAAAGCAAACGCCGTTCTGAAAAAGGATATAGCCGTTGAAGTCGAATACGAGCTGACCCCGGATCAGAGTATATCCGAAAGATTGCCGATCGCGCGGGAATAGATGTTCATGCCCGCAAAAAATTCCTCCGCGGCGATATATTCATCGCGCTGGTGGGCATTGCCCCTTTCCGCGCCGAGGTAGTGGCGGTGAGCGTCTATGCCGGAGCCGAACGCCACGGTGTTGGGCAGCCAGCGGGCATATGTCCCGCCGCCCATGGTATAAGGCTCGCACCTGATCCCGAGCACGCTTTCGCAGGCATCGGTAAGCGCTTTGATCTTTTTGTCCTCCGCGGAAACATGGTAACCGTCGGACTGCGAAACAACGCTCACGCTGCCGCCGCAGGGGGCAACGGTACGTTCGACGGCGGCGGCGATATCCTCATACGGGGTCGTGGGGATATAGCGTATATTGTAGCTTTGGATAATGTGCCCGCCGCGCACGGAGATGACGCCGCCGACACAGGTGAGATACCCGAAATCCGCATCCGTTGCGGCGATCCCGAGCGTTTCGCCGAGATATTCGCCGGTGGATCTGCGGATAAGCTCAAAGGCTTCTCCGGAAACAAGCCCGTTTTCGGAAAGGTAGGAAACGAGAAGGTTTATCGCGTTTACGCCCGCTTCCGGCATGGCTGCATGGGCGGTTTTGCCCGTCGCGGTGATCTTTACGCCGCCGCAGACCTTTTCAAGCGTGATATTTTCGGCTTTGGGCAGAGCCTTTTCGGTTTTGACAACGGCTTGCGCAGTTCCGGCGACGGCGTTGGATACCGTGCCGCCGGATATTGTAAAGCCCTCCGGCGCTTTGCCGTAATCCACCTCAAGCCCGAGAATGCCCTTTTCGCCGATACACACCGGAAATTCCGAATCCGGCGTAAAGGAAAACATCGGCGGCTTGCGCACGGTGACAAAGTATTCGAGATCGGTGCTGCCGACCTCCTCGTCGCTGCCGAGAATAAGGCGGAGCGTAAAGGGAAGCTTTATCCCGTTTTCGCGGAAGAAGCGCAGGGTATAAAGGCTTTGTATAAACGGGCCCTTATCATCGTGAGTGCCCCTGCCGATAAAAAGCCCGTCGCGCTCAGTAACGTCGTAAGGCTCGCAGCTCCATCCGTCCCCTGCCGGAACAACGTCGAGATGCGCGACAATGCCGACTTCGCGGTCGGAATCGCCGTAAAGCACGGAAAGGCAATGGTATTCGTGATTTTCCACACGGAACCCGTACTTTTCGGCAAGAGAAGCCGCGGTGTCGAGCGCGCGTGCGCATTCGGCGCCGTAGGGATATTTTCCGTCGCTTTCGGCGGCGACGGAGGGCACACGCACTATGCTTTTCAGATCCTCTGCCGCCTGGGCGCGTATGTCTTCGCGGGCGAAATATTCATCCGCAAGCTTTGCAATTCTTTCGTTCATTTTATTTATTCCCCTTTGTCTATGCCGCTTCTGAGCCTTCGCATAGCTTCGTTCAGGCTCCTTGCGGTCTCGTTCATCGATCTGTCCATTTCGTTTTGCTTTGCGCGGAATTCATCCGCAGCGGCGGATATCCCGGCAATGCGCTTTTCGGTTTCGGATATAAGCTTTTCCGCCTCCTGCCGTGCACGCTCCAGCTCCGCCCGCGCGCGGCTTTCGCCCTCCGCGCTTGCCTTGCGGATAATACATTCGGCTTCCTTTTCGGCGTTTTTGACTATATCCGCCGCGCGCCTGTCCGCAAGCACCATTTTTTCGCCGACAGAGGCACACAGCGCATCGTATTCGCTCCTGAGCGATGCAAGCTCGGTTGCGTGTTCGGATTCCGCCTTTTCGGCATTTGCGCGCATCGCGTTCAGCTCTTCGTCGCGGCGCTCGCATTCCTTTCGGGCACGCTCCAGTTCGGATTCCAGTTCCCTTTTCGATTCGTTGTAACGGTCGCTCAGCTCTACGATAAAAGCATCCACCTGCTTTGTATCGTAGCCTCGCATGGCCTTTTTGAAGTATGTTTCCGCCAAGTACAGGCACCTCTCTTCCGTTCGTCAAATGCTCAGCATTTGGTGAATTTCATAAATAATCCGTGCGGTATGATGCGCGAAAGCACACGGTAGAATTTGTAAATGAATCTGTTCGTATATACCGCACGCCCGCGCATCGCGGCGGCAAGCGCCTTTTCCGCCACCGAAGCGGCATTGCAATAGGGCAGCGTGGCAAAGGTTTTGGAATTTTCGGCGGTTATCCCCGCAACGCCGAGAAATTCGGTGGTCATCGGCCCGGGGCAGACGGCAAGTACGTTTATGCCCTTTTTGCGGTATTCCTCGCGCATGGATTTGGAAAACGAAAGCACAAATGCCTTTGTGGAGCAATAATCCGACATACGCGGAGTGGGCACAAACGCGGCGATGGAGGCAACGTTGACAATGCACGAGCCTGCGCCCATGTATCCGACAGCCATTGCCGAAAGCGCCGCAAGCGAGCCGCAGTTGAGCGTCGCCATATCGCGCTGAACGATCGGATCGATATCGCCGACATTGCCCAGCCGCCCGAAGCCGGCATTGTTTACGAGCAGCTTTAACTCCGGACGTTCGGCTTCAAGCAGCGCCGATATGCCGCCGAGCCCTTCATCCGAAGCGAGGTCGGCGGGTATTATGCGTGTCTTTACATCCGGCGCGGCCGCCGCGGTTTCGCGCAGCTTGTCCTCCCGCCTGGCGATCAGCCAGAATTCCGCATCCGGAAACCTTTTTGCCGCCGCACGGAAAAATTCCCGTCCGAGCCCGGAGGATGCACCGGTTATTATGACTGTTTTCATGGCGATGTCCTTTCCTTTACGGTTTTTTACCCATATATGATACCACCGTTTTGCGGTAATATCAAGTAGAATTCGGAGCGTGATCGGCATTATTTTATTTATCCGCAATATCATCTGGGGCACGCCGACACTCGTGCTGCTCACCGTGTTCGGCGTTTATTTCACGGCGCGCTCGCGCTTTTTCCTGCCGCGGGCGATATGCTCGGTGTTCAGGGGCACCGTCGGAGGCATATTCCGCAGCGGCGGGCGCGAATCCTTTCGCGCAGCGGCGGTATCGCTGGGCGGCACCGTCGGCGTGGGGAGCATTGCGGGGGTCGCAATGGGCATTGCCGCGGGCGGCGCCGGCAGTATCTTCTGGATGTGGATCTGCTCCTTCTTCGGCGCGGGGCTGCGGTATGCGGAGGTCTGCATCGCCATGCGCGGCGGCGCGGGCTGCGGAGCTGCGGGGCGGCTTTTATCGCTCGGGAAAAAGCGGCTTTCCGCCGCGGTCTCGCCTTTTCTCGGGTGCGCGAAAAAGCGGCTTGCCGCGGCGTTCTGCATTTTCTGCGTGCTTGCCTCCTTCGGCACGGGGAACCTTGCACAAAGCAAGGCGGCGGCGGGCGCGCTCGGCACGCTTGGGCTGCCGAGGTTTGCCTGCGCGGCGATCTGCTTTGCACTTGTAGCCGTAACCGTTTCGGGCGGGAGCGAGAGGATATCCGCCGTGAGCGCCTTTGTGCTGCCCGCGGCATCGCTCATATATCTTTCCTGCTGCGGCGCGCTGCTGATACGTTTTCCGCAATCTGTGCCGGCGGCATTTTCGCGCATTTTTTCACAGGCGTTCGGGGCGGATGCCGTGCGCGGCGGTATCTCCGGCGCGCTGCTGCAAAGAGCGGTGCGCGAAGGCTTTGCAAAAAGCGTGTTTTCCACCGAATGCGGCATGGGCAGCTCACCGCTGGCGCATTCATCGGCAGGGAGCTCCCTGCCGGAGGAGCAGGCAAAATGGGGCGTGTTCGAGGTGTTTTTCGACACCTTTGTCGTTTCCACCGTCACGGCGGTATGCCTTATCGGCACGGGGAGCGAAAGCTGCACGGAGCTGTTTTCCCTGCTGGGAGGGGCGGGGAGGCTTTTGCTGCCGATGCTCACCGCGGTTTTCGCGCTGGCTTCGGTCGTGAGCTGGTGCTTTTATGCAGGCAGCTGCATAACGCTGCTCCCGCACGGGGGCAGGACGGCATACATAGTGTTCCGCACGGTTTTTTCGCTGTGCGCCTTTGCCGCGCCCTTCCTTCCGGAAAGCGATATATGGAGCATTTCGGATATACTCAACGCAATGATGATGCTCCCGAATCTGACTCTGCTGTTCATATGCCGAAAAGAAATAAAGAAAATGAGGTAATTCAAGATGTGGTATCACGAAACGACCGAAAGCATTCTGCGTTCGCTTTCCGCGGGGGCTGGCGGGCTTTCCGCAGCCGAAGCGACGGCGCGGGCGGAAAAATACGGCGAAAACGTTATCGGGACAAAAAAGAAAAAGAGCTTTCCGCGCCGCTTTTTCGGCGCGATGCTCGACCGTATGACCGTCGTCCTGCTTATCGCCGCCGGTGTTTCATTTGCGGCATCGCTTGTCGGCGGCGGGAGCTATGCCGACCCGATAATCATCCTGCTCATCGTGCTGATAAACGCCTTTATCGCCACGGTGCAGGAAAGCCGCGCGGAGCACGCGCTCGAAGCGCTGAAACGGATGCAATCTCCGGAATCCACCGTTATCCGCGACGGCACGCCCACGCGGATACAAAGCCGATATATAGTTCCCGGCGATGTGATACTGCTGCAAAAGGGTGATATAATCCCCTGCGATGCAAGGCTTCTTCGCTCCAACGGTCTGTGCGTGGACGAATCGGCGCTCACGGGGGAATCCATGGGCGTTTCCAAAAACGCTCACGCAAAAGCATTGCCGGGGGCGCCGATGTCGGAATGCGAAAACAGCGTGTTTTCCTCCTGCGCGGTGCTCACCGGAAGCGCCGCGGCGATAGCGGTAAAGACGGGCGTGCACACCGCGGTGGGCGAGATCGCGGAAATGATCGGCACCGAAAACGAACAGACACCGCTGCAAAAGCGGCTTGCAAAGCTCGGCACGGTGCTGGGCAACGGCGCTCTCGCGATATGCGCGCTTATATTCGTCTTTTCGCTCATCAAGGGGATGGACGTGGGCGAAATGTTCATGACCTCCGTCAGCCTTTCCGTCGCCGCGATACCGGAGGGGCTCCCCGCGATAGTCACCGTGGTGCTTTCCGCCGGGGTAAAGACGATGGCGCACCGCCGCGCGGTGGTGAAAAGGCTGCCCGCGGTGGAAACGCTCGGCAATGCGCAGGTGATATGCACCGATAAGACCGGCACGCTCACCTGCAACGAAATGAAGGTCGTGCGGCACAGCGGCAGTGCGGAGGATATCGCACGGGTCATTGCGCGGTGCGGGGATGATTCCTCCCCAACCGAGCTGGCGCTTGCCGAATTCGCAAAAGGGTTCCGGGCGGTGCCGGAATGCGCGGCGGTAACCGAAATACCCTTCGATCCGAACAAAAAATACATGATGTCCGTATACCGCGAAAGCGGAGGGTACAGGACATATATCAAGGGTGCGCCGGACGTTATCGCACGGTTCTGCCGCAGCGGCGGCGCGCAGGCGGCGGAAACGGCGGCGGATTGGGCGGAGCAGGCGCTCCGGGTGATAGCCT
>USHI01000008.1 GCA_900554405.1 uncultured Eubacteriales bacterium
AGAAAGCATTGCCGCGCCGGCGCCGCATTTCAGCAGCGAATCGCGCATATCCGCGGTTTCGGGACAAAGCGCCGAAACAACCGGCACAAACGAATTTCCCATGTGCTTGCAGATATCAGCACCGTTCGACAGCGCTTCGAGAAACCCGGTCGTATGGTCTGTCGGCGCGAGAGAAGCACGGTCGTAAGCGGCATAGACCTCGCCCGTGGAAAGCCTGCCGGCGCCGATGGCAATAACGATAAACAGCTCCATATCCCCTGCGATCGGGGTTATGATCTCGCCACGTCCTTCGCACAGCGCAGGCTTGCCGTACAGGCAGAAGGGCACATCCGATCCGACCTCCGCGGCGACACGTATCAGTTCATCGAAATCAAGCGGAGCGCCGTAAATGGTGCTCAGGCAATCGATGACCGCTGCGGCATCCGCGCTTGCGCCGCCGAGCCCCGCCGGGAACGGAATATGCTTTTGCAGCCGTATATCCGCGCCGCCCCTGATACCCGCCGCTTCGAAAAACGCCTTTGCGGCACGGATACAAAGATTATCATCATTGCGCAGCGCGGGAAGATCGCAATCGAAGCTGATCCTTTCGGCACGCTCCACGGAAACTCTGTCGAAAAGCGAAACGGGCACCATGACCGAGCGTATGGAATGAAATCCGTCATCCCGCGCGGAAATTATATCAAGAGTAAGATTTACCTTCGCGTAAGCTCTTACATTCATAGCGCGTTTATGAACTCCTCTATTCTCAAAACGGCCTTGCGGATATGCATCGGCGAATAGGCATACGAAAGCCTTGCAAAGCCCTTGCCGCTTTCGCCGAAGGCGCTGCCGGGGACAATTGCGCAGTGCTTTTCATAAAGCAGTTTTTCGCAGAATTCCTCGTCCGTCATGCCGAACTTTCTGATGTCCGCAAACACATAAAACGCGCCCTCCGGCATAAATGTGTCTATACCGATCCGTTCGAGCTCCGTAACTATCAGGCGGCGGCGCCCCTCGTATTCGCCCTTCATGTATTCTATATCTCCGTCGCCGTTTTTGAGCGCTTCGATAGCGGCGTACTGCGATGTTGTCGGCGCGCACATGATCCCGAACTGGTGCACCTTTGCCATCTGCTTTGTGATCCATTCGGGCGCAAGCGTATAACCGAGCCGCCAGCCCGTCATTGCATACGCCTTGGAAAAACCGTTCACAACAACGGTGCGTTCCCGCATACCCTCGATCGCGGCTATGGAAACATGGCGCGAGCCGTATGTCAGCTCGGCATATATCTCGTCCGAAAGCACGCAGATATTCGTTTCCGCAAGCACCGAAGCGAGCTCGCGCAGCTCGCTCTCACGCAGGCAGGCGCCCGTGGGATTGTTCGGGAAGGGCAGCACAAGAAGCTTTGTCCTTTCGGTTATCGCCGCGCGCAGCTGCGAAGCCGTGAGCTTGAACCCGTTTTCGGGCAGCAGACGCACCGTGACCGGAGTTCCGCCCGCAAGCCTTGCAAGCGGCTCGTAGCATACGAAGCAGGGTTCGGGAATGATGACCTCATCACCCGGCGCAACAAGCGCGCGCATGGCAAGGTCTATCGCCTCGCTCCCGCCGACGGTGACGATTATTTCGGTTTCCGGATCATATTGCAGCCCGAAGCGCCTGTTCTGGTATTCGCTGATTTCCCTGCGAAATTCCAGCATGCCGTTATTTGAAGTATAGTATGTAAGCCCTTCCTCCAATGACCGTATCCCGGCATCGCGGATATGCCACGGCGTAACAAAATCCGGCTGACCGACGGTAAGCGAAACAACATCCTTCATTTCATCCAGAATATCGAAAAACTTCCGTATTCCGGAGGGCTTTATTTCGGTTATCGTCGGGTTCAGGGCTTTTTCGTAATTGAAGCTCACCAGGAATTTCCTCTTTTATCTGTCTTTTCGGAGCAGTAGACCACTCCGTTTTCTTTATATTTCTGCAATTCGAAATGTGTAGCCGTCGCTGTCACGCCTTCTATCGTGGCAAGCTTTTCGGCGACGAACAGCGCGACATCGCGCATATTCGCGCATTCGACGGTTATGGCAAGGTCGAACCCGCCGGACATAAGGCTCACGGAGCGAACCTCCGGAAAATGGCACACCCTTTCGGCAACGGCATCAAAGCCCTTGTCGCGCTGGGGAATGGTTTTCAGCTCTATAAGCGCGCTAACGGTGTTCTTGCCCGTGCGGCCCCAATCCACAACCGTGCGGTAGGCGGCGATAGTGCCGTCGGCTTCGCATTCGGCAATGATACGGTCCACCTCCGAAAGCTCTATTCCGAGCATCGTGGCGATATCCGCATGTGTAAGCCGTGCATCGCGTTCGAGATATTCAAGTATGCGTTCCTTCATTTTTATATTCCTTTCAGAAAGTATTGATCCCGATACGGGATTTGACCCGGTTTTTGAAGACCGTTATGTATTTGAATCCGATATCCGCAAGCATTTCCGCGGATTCTCTTATGCCGGCGCCTATATCGCGCGCGTGGTGCGCATCGCTCCCGAGCGTGATATCCCTTCCGCCGAGCTCGTAATAGAATTCAAGCAGATCGCGTGCGGGCAGGCATTCGCCCATTATCTGCCGCAGTCCGCTCGTGTTGCATTCAAGCGTTATGCCGCGTTCGATAAGCGCACGCAGCACCGGTTCGAAATATTCGCGCCCGCGGGAAGCAATATCCGGGAAATCGGTTATCCCCTGTTTCAGAAAATAGCGCTTCGGATAGGTGATATGCGTGAGAATATCGAATTTCCCCCACCTCACCGTATCCTCCAGCTCCGAAAGATACCTTTCCCACAGCGATTCGACCTCCCCGCGGGAAAGCGAAACAAGATCGGTATCCGCGAAATCTATTATCCCGCGTACCGCATGGACCGAGCCGAGAACGATATCGTAATCCCTTCCGTCAAGCAGTTCTTCGGCTTCGGCGGGCATATGTGTCGCCTGACCGAGCTCTATCCCGTACAGCAGCGAAAGTCTGCCGGAAAACTCCTCGCGGCAGGTCATTATATCACGCCGCACGGATTCGTGGTCGAGCGGGGGAAAATAGCCCTCGTAAATGCCGTCGATATCGAAATGGTCGGTCACGGCAAGAGTTGTCACACCGCGTTCAACAGCCGCAAGGCAAAGCTCGCGCACTGTGCTGCCGCGCCCGTGCTTTATATCGCCGGAATATTCGGAATGTGTATGCAGATCTGTCATTTTTTGCTCCGCAAGCTTAAAACATTGTCACCTGATCGGATTCCGGCATATCGCCCAGACATCCGTTTTTATCCAGGAGCTCCATAATGGCTTTGTTTACCGAAGCCTTCACACGCAGCTCCTCCACCGTTGTCGCTTCGCCCTTTTTGACGGTATCGACTATCTTGAATGCGACCGATTCGCCGAGCCCGTTCAGCGAGCAGAGCGGCAGCCTGATCTTTCCGTTCTCCGGAACGAACATCTTTGCTTCCGACTTGCCGACAAGCACCGGCAGGAAACCGATCCCACGGGCAAACATTTCGAGCACGCAGCGCAGGAACACTATCGCATCGGCTTCCTTTGCCGTCGGGTTCGGCATTGCCTGAATGGCTTTCAGGCGTTCCTCTATCTTTGCCCTGCCGCTCATGACAAGCTCGCCGTCGAAATTATCCGCCTTTACGGAAAAATATGTCGCGTAATAGGCTATGGGGTGATACACCTTGAACCACCCGAGCCGCAGTGATGCAATGGTATACGCCGCGGCGTGCGCCTTCGGGAACATATACTGTATTTTGTTGCAGCTCGTGATATACCATTCGGGGACATCATGCGCACGCATTTCGGCTTCGATATCCGGCGTGAGCCCCTTGCCCTTGCGGGTGCGTTCCATCGCATTGAAGGCGACGGCGGAATCCAGCCCCTTTTGGATAAGGTAAAGCATGATACTGTCACGCGTACCGATAATCTGATCGATCGTGCAGGTGCCGCTTTCGATAAGGTCCTTGCCGTTGCCGAGCCAGATGCCTGTCCCGTGGGAAAGCCCGGATATCTGCAAAAGGTCGGCAAAGGTCTTGGGCTTCGCATCGAGTATCATCTGTATGGCATAATCGGTGCCGAATTCCGGCAGCCCGAGCGTACCTATTTTGCACCCGATCTGCTCCGGAGTGACACCGAGCGGCTTTGTGGAGGCAAAAAGCTCGATAACGTTTTTGTCGTTCATCGGGACGGTGCGAACGTCGATCCCCGAAAACTGCTGCAATATGCGGTAAAATGTCGGCACATCGTGGCCGAGGATATCCAGCTTCAAAAGCGTATCATGAAGATATTCAAAAGCGAAATGCGTTGTTATAACGCCGCTTTCCGCCTTGTTTGCCGGATATTGCACAGGGGTAAAATCGTAAATCTCGTATTCCTTCGGGATAACGACTATACCGCCCGGATGCTGGCCCGTTGTTCTGCGGACGCCGACAAAGCCGTAAGCAAGCCGTGCCTGCTCCGCCCGGGTGAGGCTTTCGCCCTTATCCTCCAAAAACTTCTTTACAAAGCCGTAGCAGTTTTTATCCTGCAATGCCGCAACCGTGCCGGCGCGGAATATATTTTCCGAGCCGAAAAGAACTTCCGTATATTTATGCGCTTCGGACTGGACATCGCCGGAAAAGTTCAGGTCGATATCCGGTGCCTTTTCGCCGTGGAAGCCGAGAAATGTCTCGAACGGTATATCGTGCCCGTCCGGACGCATAGGTGTGCCGCATTCGGGACAGGGCTTATCATCCAGATCGAATCCGCTGCCCACGGAACCGTCGGTTATAAATTCGGAATATTTGCAGTTCGGGCAGACGTAATGCGGCGGGAGCGGGTTTACCTCGGATATCTTTGCAAGCGTTGCGATAAAGGACGAACCGACCGACCCGCGCGAACCGACGAGATAACCGTGTTCCTCGCTGTTCTGCACAAGTCGGCGGGCTATGACATAAAGCACGGCATAGCCGTTCTTTATAACCGAATTCAGCTCCTTGTCCATACGGTTTTTGACAAGCTCGGGCAGAACGCCGTTGTGCCCGTACATTTCCATCGCCGTTTTGTGGCAGATATCCTGCAATTCCTCCTCGGCGCCTTCTATCTTCGGGGTGTATGTCCCATCCGGGATCGGCTTGATATCCTCGAAATCCGCAATGATCTTTTTGGGATTTTCGATAACGACACGCCTTGCCTCCTCCTCGCCGAGGTAGGAAAATTCGCGAAGCATTTCCTCCGTGGTGCGGAAGTAAAGCTTTGTTTCGCGGAAGGCATCCGAAAACTTCATGCCGAACATCATTATCTGGCGATATATTTCGTCCTCCGGATCCATGAAATGGACATCGCCCGTGGCGACGACCGGCTTTTTCTGCTTTTTCGCAAGCGAAATTATCGTTTTTACATTTTCGTGGAGCTGTGCAACAGCCTCATCCCTGTTGTTGGAAAGGCGGTTCTCATCCACGAGGAAGCCGTTGTTGCTGTCCGGCTGAATTTCGAGATAATCGTAAAAATCGGCGATACGGAGAAGCTCACCGAACGTTTTGTTTTCGAGTATGGCGGAATAAAGCTCGCCGCCCGCACAGGCGGAGCCGATAACAAGCCCTTCGCGATATTCGGAAAGCAGCGTTTTCGGTATTCTCGGATGACCTCTGAAATAATCTATATACGACTTCGAAACGATCTTATAAAGATTTTTCAGCCCGACGGCGTTCTTTACAAGTATGACAATGTGATAGGTTTTGAGCTTTGTCGGGTCGCAATGCTGAGCCATCGCGACATTCATTTCGTTGATATTATGTATGCCGTTTGCCGCAAGCTTTTCCGCCATGCAGGCAAATATTCTGGCAAGCATTTCGGTATCGGCATCCGCCTTGTGGTGATCGAACCCGCCGAGCTTGTAATACCTTGCAAGCGTGTCCAGCTTGTGGTTGCTGACATCCGAATTTATAAACCGCGAAAGAGCGACGGTGTCCAAATAAGGATTGTTAAAGGGAATGCCGTTTTCGGCGGCGACGCGGCTGATAAAGGAAATATCGAAGTTCGCGTTATGAGCGACAAGCATCCTTTTCCCGCTGAATTCCAAAAACGCCTTTACCGCTTCCCTCTCGCACGGGGCTCCGGCGACCATTTCGTCCGTAATACCGGTCAGTTCGGTGATATTTGCAGGTATCGGCATACCGGGATCGACAAATGTAGAAAAGGAATCGGTTATTTCGCCGTTTTTATATTTAAGTGCGCCGATCTGGGTTATTCCGCAGGTCTTGAAGGAAAGCCCCGTCGTTTCTATATCGAAGATGATAAATTCATCCTGCGTGAAATCGATATTGTTTTTTTCGTCATAATGAAAAACCGCACGGGAGGTATCATCCGCAAGATACCCTTCGATCCCGTATATCGGCTTGACATTCGGGTGCTTTTTCGCCGCCGACATGACTATCGGATAAGCCTGCAACGTGCCGTGGTCGGTAAAAGCAACGGCGGGCATACCCCATTCGTCGGCGCGGGCGATGATATCCGTCGGGTCGGCAAGCGCATCGAGCGCGGACATATTCGTGTGGAGATGCAGCTCCACGCGTTTTTCCTCCGCCTTATCCTGCCTGCCGTAAACCTTGCAGCCGCAGATCGCCTTGACGTTTATCGTAAGCTCGGAATCCTCGACCATCGTTTTTGTTTCGCGGTCGAAAATACGGCGGTGGTCGGCTCTGCCGTAAACGATCATATAAGCGGGCGCCTTCGGAAGCTTGGGCGCTTCGCTCTTCGGACAGGAGAAGCTCGCGGTTATCGAGCCTTCCAGATCGGTAAGATAAAGGGTATAGGTTATCTTATCGCCCTCGTAATTATCCTTGCTCTCTGTCAGAAACAGCTTGCCGCCGACGCAAACCGTGCTTCCCGCCTCGATACGGGTTATCGGCGTGAGCGCCCAGCTTTTACGTTCGCCCATTATGGGCACAAGTTCGGTTATATCCAATGTCAGCCTGCCGACATGGACAAGCCGCTTCCCGTCCGATTCGAAATATTCCGGTTCGGCGGAAATAATGTTTTCCAGCGAGGCACGCGGAACGGGCTTGTCTGCCGATTCGAGCTCTATCGCTTCCTTTTGTGCGGAAAGCGAATCCAAAAGCTGCGCGGAAAGGATATCCGTGCGATCGTTGCGGTATTCGGAGGGATTTATCTCCTCATATTCGAAGTCGACGGTGATCGCTTCGTCAAAGCGTTCTCGAACGCACTGCATTATAAACAGCCTTGCGCCGTTTTCCTCGGGTATGGCCGCGCTGACATTCGGGCGCAGCCTTATAACCGCACGGTGAGTACCGTCATTATAAAAATACTCCGCGCCGTCGAAAAAGCCGTAATCAAGCTTTGAAACACGTTTTAACGTTTCGATAACGCCTTCCATGTATTCCGCACGGAACCGGCAGGATAAAAAATGCGGGAATATCTGTGTGCCGGAAAGCCGATATGCCTCGGTTATCCTGTCCTCCAAAGCAAAAAGCTCCTCCGGAGCGCAGTATTCCGACATTTCCGCCTTGACGGCGATCCGCTGCTTTTCCTTGTCCACAAAAACGGAAAAGTCCTTTATTCGGTTTATCACCGCCTTTTCGGTGCCCGAAAAAACGGCTTTCTTGAATTTTCCGATAAATCCGTCAGCCATCAAGCAAATCCTTTACTCCCTTTACAAGGGCGTTTACTATTTCATCCTCCGGTATCTTTCCGATGACCCTTCCGCCTGCAAAAAGCAGCCCTTCCCCGTTGCCGCAGGCAACACCGATATCGGCGTGCTTTGCCTCCCCGGGGCCGTTCACCGCGCAGCCCATACAGGCGACGGTTATACGCCGGTTTGTCTTTATGCCGGAAAGTGCTTCTTCCAGCCGCGCCACCATCGGGATAAGCGCGGTATTCGTACGCCCGCAGGTCGGGCAGGAGATTATATCCACTCCCCCGCCGATACCGCAGCAGAAGAGTATATCCCTTGCGGCATATACTTCCTTCACGGGATCGTCCGTGAGTGAAACGCGCACCGTATCACCGATGCCGTCCAAAAGCAAAGCCCCTATCCCGACTGCGGATTTGATGCTTCCGCGCCGGACATCGCCTGTTTCCGTCACTCCGATATGGAGCGGGTAATCGCAGCTTTCGTATAATATGCGGGAAGCGCGGACCATTGTCGGCACATCAGAGCTCTTCACCGAAAGCACTATATTGCAGAAATCGAATTCCTCCAACATACGTGTGTTGTCCAGCGCACTTTCGGCAAGCGCTTCGGGTGTCGCGCCGCCGTATTTTTCGAGCAGGCGCGGTTCCACGCTGCCGCTGTTTATGCCGATACGGATCGGTATATCGCGCCTTTTGCATTCGAGCGCGACTTTTTTTATGTTTTCTTTATCTCCGATATTGCCGGGATTTATGCGGATCTTGGATATCCCGCGTTCCGCCGCAGCCAGTGCAAGGCGGTAATCGAAATGTATATCCGCCACAAGCGGGAGAGAAACATTTTCCGCATAGAAGGGTATCGCCTCCGCCGCATCCATATCGTTCACCGTGAAGCGGACAATATCGCACCCCGCCGCGGCAAGCGCGCGTATCTGTGCAAGCGTTGCTTCCCTGTCGGCGGTTTTGGTATTTGTCATGGATTGAACGGCAATACGGTTTCCGCCGCCGATGACGGTATTGCCGATCCTGACCTTTTTTGTTGCCATTTCAGAAAAGCCCCACAATATCCTTGAACGCCACGAGCACCATCAGCAGTATAAGCAGCAGCATAAAAACGGCGCTGACCGTCTGTTCGAATTTTTTGTTCATCGGCTTGCCGCGTATCGCCTCGATAATATAAAACAGGAAACGCCCTCCGTCCAGCACCGGAATCGGGAGCATATTGCAGATACCGAGCGAGACCGAGATAAACACGGCAAGCATGGCTATCCGCCCCACGGCATCCGCAAAGGATACACTCTGCTCGATCGTTTCGCCGCCCTGCCCGCCGATCGCGATCGGCCCGCCGACTGCATCTATGCCGTAACGCCCGGTGAAGGCATCAAGTGTCGAATCGGCTGTCATATAAACGGTGGAGCATGCCTGCCAGAAGGATTCATAAACTATGGTGCCGAAGGTCTTGTTCTTCTGCCACACCTTGAAATCCTGCCTGCCGCAGGCGATACCGTCGGTATCATCGATATCGAAGCGGACATTTTCGAGCAGCACCTCGCTGCCGCCGCGACGGACAAGTATATCCACCGGTTCCACCCCGTCCGACATTATCTTATATGCCATATCGGAATAGCAATGTATACGTTTCCCGTTGATTTCGAGTATTTCATCCTCGGCGCAAAGCCCGTAATCGTTCGAAACCGAGCCCTCCATAAAAGAGGAAACCGTTGTCGACCCTATAACGGAGGAAGAAGCGACAATGCAGAACATCAGCACGAACGCAAGAAGTATGTTCATTGCCGGCCCGGCAAGTACAATAAGCATCCTTTGCCACACCGGCTTTGAATTGAGCGGGGTCTTGCCTTTATGCTCCTCGGGAATCTCGTCGTCATATTCGCCGACCATGTTTACAAACCCGCCGATAGGAAACGCGCGTATGGAAATATCGTTGTATTTGCCGTGCCAGGTCTTTATCGCGGGCCCCATGCCGATGGAAAATTCGATTACCCCCACGCCGCACGCCCGTGCAACAAGATAATGCCCGAGCTCGTGTATCGCAACGAGCAGCCCGAAAACGAAAACTGTGACAATAAGGGTCACGAGAACAGAAAGCATTTATATCACTCCAAGTGAATTCTTGACATAAAGCCTTGCGGCTTTATCGGTTTCCAAAATATCCGAAATTGTCGGTTCGGCTATATAGCGGCAATTGGAAGCCGCACCCTCCACAACGGAAAATATATCGGTAAACCCGATATTCCCGCGAAGGAAGGCGGCGACAGCCTCCTCGTTCGCGCCGTTCATTGCGGCGGGAACATTGCCGCCGCGCATTATTGCCCTGCGTGCAAGCGGCAGAAGCGTAAAAGTATCCTCATCCGGAGCCGAAAAATCGAGCCGCAGCCCGAACATATCGAGCTCTGCCGCCGGCGAAGGAAGCCTTTCGGGATATGTCAGCGCGTATTGGATACATATCCGCATATCCGGAACCCCGAGCTGGGCAAGGATCGCATTATCCTCGAAGCAGACAAGTGAATGAACGGTGCTTTGCGGATGGATGACAACGGTGATATCCTTCGGCTCGACACCGAACAGCCACACCGCCTCTATAAGCTCCAGCCCCTTGTTCATAAGGCTTGCGCTGTCCACGGATATCTTTTTACCCATGTTCCACTTCGGGTGCTTCAAAGCCATTTCCGGCGTGACGGATTTCAGGAATTCGCGGTCCCTTCCGTAAAACGGTCCGCCGGAGCAGGTAAGATATATTCTTTTGATCTTTCCGCCGCCACGGAGGCACTGGAATATCGCGGAATGCTCGCTGTCCACCGGGATAAGCTCGGCTTTTCCGTCCGCAACGGCGGCTTTCACCAGCGCACCGCCGGCGACAAGCGTTTCCTTGTTTGCCAGTGCTATCCTTTTGCCCGCCCTTGCGGCGGCAAGCGTGGGCAGTAGCCCGGAAAGCCCCATAAGCGCGTTCACGAGCGTCGGCGCCGGATCGTTCGCAGCGAGCTCGGCAAGCCCTTCCGCACCGGCGTATATTTTTATATCGGTATCGGCAAGCATCAGCCTCAGCTCGGCATAATGCTCCTCGGCTATACAGGCGCTATGCGGGCGGAATTCGCGGCAGAGTGCGGCAAGCGCACGCACATTATTTTGCGCCGATAGCGAAGTAACGCGGATGCCTGAGCGCCGCGCTACATCAAGTGTTTGTGTTCCTATTGAGCCCGTCGCGCCGAGAACGGCGATCGTAGAAAAGCTGCTTTTCATACGGTTCCTGAAACGGCGAAATTGCGGACGACTACATATACAAGAAGCAGCACCGAAACGGGTATGATACTGTCGAACCGGTCGAGCACGCCGCCGTGCCCCGGGAATATTTTGCCGTAATCCTTCACACCGAACTTACGCTTGATAAGAGAGGCGGAAAGATCGCCGAACTGGCTTACAACGGTGAGCACAGCCGCGACCGCAAGCGTAGCCAGCCCCCTTCTGCTGAGCAGAGAACCGATATCGAAGCAATTGAAGAATACCTGCACAAGCGCACCGCACAGTGTACCTCCGAGCACGCCGGAAATGGCACCGGCAACGGTCTTTTTGGGTGAAATGTCCGGGCAGAGCTTCTTTTTGCCGAACGCCATGCCGCCGAAATAAGCAAAGGTATCGCAGCCCCAGCTCACGGCAAGGACGAACCAGATCATGAAAAGCCCGACCCTTCTCAGCGCGGCGAGCGAGCAGAAGCCGACGGTTATATAAAGGAACATCGCAAAAAACATGAGCACCTTTTCTATATCCGACTTTTGCGGGGTAAGCACGCACACCCAAAGCAGCCAGAAGAAGAACAGCACAAGAAGCACTGTGATAACGAGCGCCGCGCAGAGATACGCACTCTCCGTCTGAAAGCGGAGAAAAGGGATATATGTAAACATCACCGCAAATGCCGAAAGCAGCACCGCGGGGACAAGTATTGAAGCCCGCTTCTGCATACCGCAGCATTCAAGCATTTCGTAAACCGAAAAGCCTGCCGCCAAAGCGAAAAGCACTGCCGCCCCGACAACACCGCCGAAAACGAGTATCGGTATCATTATCCCCAGGCCGATAACGGCGGTGATTATCCGTTTGCGCATTGTAAAAGCTACCTCCCAAAGCGACGTTCACGCCGATTAAATGCTTCGATAGCTTTGAAAAGCTCTTTTTTATCGAAATCCGGCCAATAAACATCCGTGAAATAATACTCGGCATAAGCCGACTGCCATAAAAGAAAATTACTGATCCTGTATTCCCCGCTCGTGCGGATGACCAGATCCGGATCAGGGATCCCGCGGGTATACAATGCCTCCGAAATGTCCGCTTCCGTAACGCTTTCCCTGCCGGAATGTATAAGCTCGTTCACGGCGTGGGTTATTTCCTGCCTGCCGCCGTATGAAAGGCAGACCGAAAGTACCATCCCGGTATTGGCGGAAAGCACCTCCTCCGAATCGAGCAGCATTTTGCGGTATTGCGGTTCGAATCGCTTCATATCGCCCAACAGCCGCAATCGGATATTCTTTTCCGCAAGCTCCGGAACATAATCGACTATTCCCCTGCTCATGAGCTCCATAAGCGCACTCACTTCGGAAACGGAGCGATTCCAGTTTTCGTTTGAAAAGGCATAAACGGTGAAATATTCCAGACCGAGCCCGTTTACGGTGCCGACGGTTTCCACAAAGCGCTTAAAGCCCGCTTTGTGCCCGGCTGCGCGCGGAAGAAAGCGTTTTTTTGCCCAACGCCCGTTGCCGTCCATTATAACGGCGATATGGCGCGGGACGGTCATATCCGTCGCCAAAATCAATAACCTCCGATGCGAAAGCTCAGATTGCCATTATATCCTTGTCCTTGCGGGCAACGGCGTCATCCGCTTCTTTGATATACTTTTCGGTAACATCATTTATTGTCTTTTCGGCGGTTTTGAGGTCATCCTCGGTGATTTCGGAATTCTTCTTCATCGCCTTGGCGGCATCGTTCGCTTCGCGGCGGATATTGCGAATCGCGATCTTGCAGCCCTCGCCCATCTTTGCCGTCTTTTTCGTGAGCTCTTTTCTTCTTTCCTCCGTGAGTGCGGGGAAATTCAGACGGATACATTTGCCGTCGTTCGCGGGGGTGATACCGAGGTCGGAGGCAAGTATCGCCTTTTCGATCTCTTTAAGGAGGGAAGATTCCCACGGGGTGATAACAAGCGTACGGGCATCAGCTGTCTTGATCGTTGCAACGCCGTCGAGCCCGGTCTGTACGCCGTAATAGGGAACGGTAATCTTGCTCAGAAGCTGGGGGTTTGCTCTGCCTACGCGTATTCCTCCGAAATCCTCCTCGAGCACGCATATGCTTTTCTTCATTTTTTCTTCGAAAGTCTTCATTTCAAACATTGTTTTTTCCTCCGTTTTCTGATTTATATTCTTTTTGAATTTCAGTTATGTAAAAGCGTTCCGATAGCATTTCCGTTTGCGGCAAGAATAATGTTTTCAGGATCCGAAAGCGGAAACATCACGGTTTTGATATTATTTTCCATGCCGATTGCCGCGGCGCTCACGTCTATGGCTTTTAACCCCATCGAAAGCATTTCGGAATAGGTCAGCTCGTCAAACTTCTTCGCATCCGGGTGTTTTGCCGGGTCTTTGTCGTACACGCCGTCGACATTCTTTGCCGAAAGCACGGCATCGCATTTCAGCTCCGCCGCTCGGAGCATCATGCCCGTATCGGTGGAAAAGAAGGGATACCCGACTCCGCAGGCAAGTATGACCACCTTGCCCTGTTCGAGATATTCGATCGCCTTGTACTGCGAATAGGTTTCGCAGAACTGCTGGATCCGGACCGCGCTCATCACGCGGGCATCCGCGCCGGCGGCAATGATATAATCCTGCATGGCAAGCGAATTTATAAGCGTTGCGAGCATGCCCATATGGTCGCCGCGGACACGGTCGACGGAAAGCCCGTTCTGCCTTGCCCCGCGCCAGATATTGCCCGCACCGATAACTATGCTCACCTGTATGCCGCTTTTAACGAGCAAAACGACCTTTTCCGCAACGTTTTTGAGCATCGTGTCGCTCAGAATGCCCTTTTCGCCGCCCGAAAGCGCCTCGCCCGAAAGCTTGAGCAAAACGCGGGAATACTTTTTTTTCATTGTGGTTTCCTCCGGAAACATTTAGTTTTTGTTGCTGAACACCGAATATATGCCGCTCATGCCGGATATCATCCCCGCGCCGAAGGCATCCGGGATGCTTATGCTGCCGCCGCCGGAAAAAAGATCATCCGGGAAATAAGCCGCATAAAGCGCCTGATAAGGCTCGGGAACGGAATTCACCGTTCCGTCCTCCCCGGCAAGGGCAAGGCACGCCGCCGTGATATCGGTGTATGTAGTTTCTGCGGTACAGAAGTAATGCTCGGCAAAATAATGCGCGGTCGGTTCGCTGTTTTCAAACCGGCAAAGCCCGGTGATATCGCTTACGGTGTGGGCAAAAACGACGTATCCGTCATACGAAAGCGTATCGCACGCCGTTTCGACAAGCCCCTGCAATGTTTCGAACTCCGTCGCGGCGAAAACCAGATCGAAATTCGTTATCCTGCCGCCCAGCTCCGCGCCGTGTTCGAACCGCATGACGGTGCAGGTGATATCCAGACTGCCACCGAGAAGCGCGGACTGGTCCGTTAAATACCGCGCGGCGGCGGCGGTTTTCGCGGTACGTTCGGCTTCCTCCGCTTCGCTGAAGCTGCGCTTTGAATCCGAAACGAAAAGGTCGATAAAAAGTATACTACCCGAAAGCGTTTTCAGCGAACCCATATCCGCAAATTGCGGTTTTTCGGGAGATATCATACCGGCGGATTCCGAAAACCGGCTTTGCGCGAGCCGCCATGTGCTCCCGTCGAAGCGGCAGGCAAGGCGCACCTCGCCTTCCGCGGCGGAAAAGGTTATTATCTTTTCGTTTTTGTCGGCGCCGTCGGATACGGAAATGCTTTCGGGATCGTAGCCGGTGTCGAAAAAGCTGCCGGGATGGTAAAACACCTTCGTCTTGCCGGAGGATTCCGCAACGGATATTTTATCCGTCGCCGAAGGGTAGGAAAGATACATTTCGGCGACCGGCTTTTCGCAATAGACCGAATCGAGCAGACCGGTGATCGCCGAAAATTCGGCATATTCGCCGGTAACGTGCATATAACCGACCCCGCTTTTGCTTGCGCACAGCGCGCCGTTTACAAAAATTCCGATCACCTGCGCATCGAGCTCGACAAGCTCCCGCGCACGATCCCCCGACAGTCTCGGGGCAGTGTCGGTCACTTCCGGTTCGGGTTCGGTGCCGCCGCAGGCAAAAAGCGCGAGCAGCAGGATAGGTATCAAGGAAATGCATAAAAACCGTTTCATTGAACTTTTCCCCATATCATAGCGATTATAACAGAATTGGCAGTGGATGGCAATAGAAAATGCATTAAAAATTGATGTTTTCGCGCACTATGCGTGTTGTCCGTGCAAGCGGCGCAAGGAATGCCGAAACATATGCCGGATTCAGGTATTCGCTTCCGGATGCGGGCAGCAGCACGCGCAGCAGTGTGCCGCGTTCCGATGCAGCAGCCGAAACGAGCTCCACCGCGCCGGAGATATCCACCTGTTTTTCGCCGCTCTTGCTGCGCTTTGTAACAACCATTTCCCCGGAGATCGCGTTTATTATGCTTTCGGGCGCGGCCCCCTCCAGCTCGATACGGTAAAGCGCGCTTTGCGGTGCCGTTTTACGTTCGATCCGCTCCGCGGAAATGATCTCCATCCCCGGAAACGTGGCTGCCGAAAGAGCTTCGCACACGGCCGCCGGTTCGATATCCTTTTCCAGCCGGAAATCGAACACCTCGCGTTCGCCCTCCTGATACACCGAAAGCGGAAGCACTATATTGAGCCGCGGGTGCGGATTGAAGCCCTCCGTATAGGCTATCGGCAGTCCGGAGCGGACAAGCATCCGTGCGACCGCACGTTGAAGGTCGAGGTGGGATATGTATTTAAGCCGCCCGAGCTTGGTAAATGTCACTCTGTAATCCATGTGATCAGCCCTCCCGCCCGTTGCACACGCATTTCCCGCTGCAAAGCGAGGCAGCCCCGCAGCCGGAGCATTTTGTGCGGCAATCGGGTGTCGTAACGCCGGAAAGCGCCTTGTCGTATTCGTTTTGAAGGAATTTCTTTGTTACGCCGATGTCGATAAAATCCCACGGGAGCAGCTCATCCCTGCCGAAAACCCGATTGGCGTAAAACGCCGGGTCGATACCCGTTTCGGAAAATACATCGAGCCAATTATCGTAGCTGAAATATTCATCCCAGCCGTCCAGCATCATGCCGCGCTCATAGGCGCGGTAAAGCGCTTTGCAAAGCCGCCTGTCGCCGCGCGCAAACACGGCTTCAATGCGGGATACCGTGGCATCGTGGTATTTGTAACTGATCTTACGCGTGGTGATAAGCGATCTCAGAAGCTGCTGCTTGCGTTCCAGCTCCGCTATACTGTCCTGCGCGCACCACTGAAACGGCGTGAACGGCTTCGGCACGAGGCAGGAAACGCTTATCGTAACGTTCACACCCTTGCCCGGGCGCTTTTCCGAATAGTATTCATCCACTATCCGTTTGCCCAAAGCGGCGATCCCGGCGATATCCTCATCCGTTTCGGTGGGGAGCCCGTTCATAAAATAAAGCTTCATGCCCGATCTGCCGCCGTCGAACGCCTTTCGGCACGCGGAAAGTATCTCTTCCTCCGTGATATTTTTGTTTATGACATCGCGCAGTCGCTGTGTCCCCGCCTCCGGAGCGAAGGTAAGCCCGCTTTTGCGGACAGAGGACACCTTTTCGAGCAGTTCTTCATAAAAGCTGTCGATACGCATGGAGGGCAGCGAAAGATTCACCTTTTTTTCATCCGTCCAGGAAAGCAGCTTTTCGATAAGCTGAGGCAGACGGGTGTAATCGCTTATGGAAAGCGAGGTGAGCGAAACTTCGGAATATCCGCTGTTCGCCACCGATTCCCTTGCATCCGCATCCAGCGTTTCCGGTGATTTTTCGCGGTAGGGGCGGTATATCATCCCCGCCTGGCAGAAGCGGCAGCCGCGTATGCAGCCGCGGAACACCTCCAGCATCACACGGTCGTGCACCGTTTCGAGAAACGGTACCGGGCATCTGCGCGGGAAGGTGACGGTATCGAGATCAGTGATTATGCGTTTTCTGACCGTTGCGGGGACATCGTCATACTTCGGACGGAAGTATTCGAGCGTTCCGTCCGCCTTGTAGCCCACATCGTAAAGCGACGGTACATAAAACCCGTTCAGATGTGCCGCACGGCGAAGCGTTTCGGCGCGGCTAACCCCGCTTTTTTTGCATTCGCGCAGCAGTGCGGCAAGCTCGAGCAGGGCTTCCTCGCCCTCTCCGATCGAAAAAATGTCTATAAAATCGGCAAGAGGTTCGGGATTATAGGCGCACGGCCCTCCGGCGATGATGATCGGGTCATCCCCGACGCGCTCGCAGGAACGGACGGGGATCCCGCCCATGCCGAGCATCGCCAGTATGTTCGTATACGAAAGCTCGTATTGCAGCGTAAATGCGACAACGTCGAAATCGCAGAGCGGATCGCCGCTTTCGATCGCGTAAAGCGGAAGCGAATGCTCCTTAAGCCCCCGCCATATCCGGCCAGGGCATATAGCTCCGTTCGCAGCTCACATAGCCGCTTTTGTTGAAGCATTCGGCGAGTATCTTCACGCCGAGGTTGGACATTCCTATTTCGTATGTATCCGGGAAGCAGAAGCACACCCGAAGGTCGGCTTTATACGGATCGGGGATTTCGGACGCAAATTCCCCGCCGACATATCTTCCCGGCTTTTCCACCTTTTCAAGCAGTTCACGGTATTTTTCGTAATCCATCAGATCAGTTTCTCCCTCAGATACAAGCCGGTATAGCTGTTTTCGTCGGCGGCGACCTCCTCCGGTGTGCCCTTTGCAATGACCCTTCCGCCGGCATCCCCGCCTTCGGGTCCGAGATCGATAATATAATCCGCCGTTTTGATTAGATCGAGATTATGCTCTATGACGACAACGGTGTTACCCGCATCAACCAGCCTTTGCAGAACCGAAACGAGCATATTCACATCGTGCGTGTGGAGCCCTGTCGTGGGCTCATCCATAACATAAAGCGTGCTGCCGGTGGAACGCTTTGCAAGTTCGTTTGCCAGCTTGACACGCTGCGCCTCACCGCCGGAAAGCGTTGTTGCGGGCTGACCGATCTTGACATACCCGAGCCCGACATCGCAAAGCGTATCCAGCTTGCGCTTTATCGAGGGGTAGTTTGCAAAAAACTCGCGTCCTTCCTCGATCGTCATTTCGAGCACATCGTATATCGATTTGCCCTTGTATTTTATCTCCAGTGTTTCGTGATTATAGCGCCTGCCCTTGCACACGTCGCAGGTGACATAAACATCGGGCAGAAAGTGCATTTCGATGGTGAGCGTTCCGTCGCCGCGGCAGGCTTCGCACCGCCCGCCCTTGACATTGAAGGAGAACCGCCCCTCTCCGTAGCCGCGCGCCTTTGCCTCCGGCGTGGAAGCAAAAACCGCCCGAATATCGTTGAAAAGCCCGATATACGTCGCCGGGTTGGAGCGCGGATTGCGCCCGATGGGCGATTGGTCGATCTGGATGATCTTGTCGATATATTCCGCCCCGATTATCTCGCGGTGCTTGCCGGGCTGCAGCGAAAGCCTGCCGAGCTTTCGCGCAAGCGTGTTATAAAGCACCGAATTTATAAGCGAGGATTTACCCGATCCGGAAACGCCGGTAATGCATACCAGCCGCCCGAGCGGAATGGTAACGTCGATATCCTTCAGGTTATGCTCCGTCGCGCCGATAACGGTGATGAATTTGCCGTTGCCGACCCGCCTTTCGCGCGGGACTTCCACCTTCATTTCGCCGGAAAGATATTTGCCGGTATATGAATTCGGGCATTTTTTAATATCCTCCGGCGTTCCGGTGAACACTACCTCGCCCCCGCGCACGCCCGCGCCCGGCCCGATATCCACAAGGAAATCCGCCGATTCGATGGTTTCCTCGTCATGCTCCACCACAAGCACGGTGTTGCCGATATCGCGCAGCTTTTTGAGCGTGGCGATAAGCTTTTTGTTATCCCGCTGATGCAGCCCTATGGACGGCTCATCCAAAACGTACATAACGCCGACAAGCGAGCTGCCGATCTGCGTGGCAAGGCGTATGCGCTGCGCTTCGCCGCCGGAAAGCGTTCCCGCGCGGCGGGCAAGCGTAAGATACCCCAGCCCGACGTTTTCCAGGAAGGAAAGGCGGGCATTGATCTCTTTCAGTATCTCCTTTGCGATATCCGATTCGGTCTTTGTAAGCTGCAGGTTTGCAAAAAACCTGCGCGCTTTGGTGACCGGGAGCTCGCACAGCTCGGCTATATTCAGCCCGCCGACAGTGACGGAAAGCGATTCCTTTTTGAGCCGCTTGCCGCCGCATTCCGGGCAGGGTATATATTCCATAAACTGCTCGTAATATTCCCTGCCCTCGTAGCCGCCGCCCTGATTATAGCGCTGCTCAATAAGCGGGATTATACCCTTGAACGAGGGCTCGGCAACCGATTTGCGCTTGCGTTTGTTGCCGTACATCAGTATCTGATAAGCTTCCTCGCTGTATTTTTCGAGCGGAGTGTGAACATCGAACCCGTGATATTTGCCCACGGAATTGATCATTTCAGCCATATATCCTCCGGGCTCCGCGCTTTTGAAGCCATTGCAGAGGATCGCCCCGGAATAGATCGAAAGGCTTTTATCGGCTATCAGCTTGGCTTCGGATATGACATTGTTTTCGCCGAGCCCGCCGCACGCCTCGCACGCGCCGGAAGGGTTGTTGAACGAAAACATACGGGGCGTAAGCTCGCCGAGCGATATCCCGTGCGTTTTGCAGGCATAGTTCTGCGAAAAGGTTATATAATCGTCCTCGTACTTTATATCCGGGAACAGTATCCCCACCATGCCGCCGGAAAGCTTGGAAGCCGTTTCGATGCTTTCCGTGAGCCGGGCGCGTATTTCCTCGCCGCGCAGCACAAGGCGGTCGACAACGATCTCTATATCGTGCTTCTGATTTTTGTCCAGTTCGATCTTTTCGGAAAGATCGTACATTGCCTTATCTACACGGACCCGCACGAACCCGCTTTTGCGCGCATCCTCGAAAACCTTTTCGTGCATACCCTTTTTTGCCGAAACGACCGGGGCGAGCACCATAAAGCGAGTACCCGGCTCGAATGCAAGTATACGTTCGACTATCTCGTCTACCGTCTGCTGCTTTTTCGGTTTCCCGCCTTCTTCGATACG
>USHI01000009.1 GCA_900554405.1 uncultured Eubacteriales bacterium
AAAGCGAAAGCGTTGCCGGCGATTATAAGGCTCTTTCGGAGCTTTACCAAAAGCAAACGGATGCCGAAAAAAAGTCGGAAGCAATGTACGAAGAGCTTATGGAGCTGGAAGAGTTTATCGGCTCCGAAGGCGAATAAATACTCCGCCCGTTTAATATTATTAAGCAAGAATATTGAAGGGGCGATAAAATGTTTGTTTTTACAATGAAGGCTTCGGGTATCAAATTTTTTGCGGTGCTTACCGTCGCTGTTGCGGTGCTGGTGCTGCTGATAAGCTTTCTCCCGGCGATAAGCGCCGCATCCGATGCCGCCGCGGTAACGACCGACTACCGCAATATCGAGGATGAAGGCGACATGATCGGCTTTCTGAAAGGCTTCGGATACGAAACCGAATCTAACGCCTGCGAGACTTACGAGCTGACCATACCCGAGGAGTTCAACGGCGTTTTCGAAAAGTACAACGAGATACAACGTGCGCAGGGGCTCAATCTCAAACGCTACCCCGGCAAAAGCGCGACTGCCTATGTCTTCAGAGTGACGAATTACGGCACGGAGGGGGACGTCTTTGCCACCCTGTTCGTCCGTGGCGGCAGGATCATAGCCGGGGATATTTCTTCACCCGCGGGCGAAGGTTTTGTTCACGGATTCCGCCGCGAAGCGTGATTATTATGCAATTTTCATAAACCGACGGGTGAAAATTTGGGTAAATAATCACTTTCATTTCCGCATTTTTTTTGCTATTATATGTGATGTTAGAAAATGAGGTAAGCCCTCATATGGAGGTTTCAAATGGCAAGTGTATCGTTTAAGCACATTTACAAAAGATTCCCCGGCGGCGTAACTGCCGTTTCCGATTTCTGTCTCGAAATCAAGGATAAGGAATTCGTAATACTCGTCGGCCCTTCCGGATGCGGTAAAACAACCACGCTCCGTATGATCGCCGGTCTTGAAGAAATTACCGAAGGTGAACTTTATATCGACAACAAGCGCGTCAATGACGTCGCTCCCAAAGACAGAGATATAGCGATGGTGTTCCAGAACTATGCTCTTTATCCGCATATGTCCGTCTTCGAAAATATGGCGTTCGGTCTTAAGCTCCGCAAGGTCAGAAAAGAAGAAATCAAGCGTCGCGTCGAAGAAGCGGCAAGAATACTTGATATCACCCACCTGCTCGACAGAAAGCCCAAGGCTCTGTCCGGCGGTCAGAAGCAGCGTGTCGCTCTCGGACGTGCAATCGTCCGCGAACCGAAGGTATTCCTTCTCGACGAGCCGCTCTCCAACCTCGATGCAAAGCTCCGTGCATCCATGAGATCCGAGCTTACCAAGCTTCACCAGAAGCTCCAGACAACCTTCATTTACGTTACCCACGACCAGGTCGAAGCTATGACAATGGCTACCCGTATCGTCGTTATGAAGGACGGTATCATCCAGCAGGTCGACACCCCGCAGAATCTTTACGATTACCCCTGCAATATCTTTGTTGCCGGCTTTATCGGAACTCCGCAGATGAACTTTGTCAATGCGAAGATCACCAAGCCCAAGGGTCAGAACGACTGCTTCCTCGAATTCGACAACATCAGCTTTAAGCTTGATCCCGTCGTTTTCGAAGACAATAACCTTTCGGATTACATCGGCAAAGAGGTCATCGCGGGTCTGCGTCCCGAATTGCTCCACGACGAAGCGGTATACAAAGAAAAATTCGGCGATACCACCATCAAGGCTCGTGTTGAATTCACCGAACTTATGGGCGCGGAGATATACCTTTACCTTAATATCGGCGAAGAAACCAGCCTTATCTCCCGCGTTTCCTCCCAGTCCACGGCAAAAGCCGGCGACGAGATCGAAATCGCGGTCGATACCACCCGTATCCACATATTCGACAAGGATACCGAAAAGTGCATCGTTCACTTTGCTCAGCAGTAATCACACGGAATACAAAACAAGGGCAGCGCAAACCGCTGCCCTTTCTGTATATTACCTATAAAAGCAAATGCTTTCACGGATGCGATTATTTGATCGCAAAGAACATTTCCGCGAAATCCTTAATTATCTGCGCGGTACCTTCCACATCGAGTGCGCCGGAATCGATGGTGAGATGATAATTTTTCGCATCGCCCCATGTCTTTCCGGTATAGAAGTTATAATAGGAAGCACGCTTTTTATCGGAACGGTTTATAAGCTTCCTTGCCGCCTGTTCATCGAGATTATCCAGCCGCATGATTGCTTTGATACGTTCCTCGTTGGATGTGTATACGAACACGTTAAGCACCTTATCGAAGGAGGAAAGAACATCGTCCGCGCAGCGGCCGACAAAAATGCAATCCCCTTCCGAAGCAAGGCGCTTCATTTCCTCGGACTGAATGCTGAATACGCGATCGGTGATAATGTGATCGTTTGCGCCGAAGGCGGAAATGCCGCCGTTGTAAGCGGACATGGCAAGTGAATAAAGAAAGCTGGATGTTGCCTGTTCATCCGCTTTTTCGAATGTTTCGCGCGGGATACCGTGCTTTTCGGCAATTGCAACAAGCGCTTCGCGGTCATAACACGGGATCCCCATAAGTTCGGATAAGCGACTCCCGACCTGCGAACCGCCGGAAGCGTACTGACGCCCGATAGTAATTATTCTGTGCATGATTCCACCCCTTACGGTATTATACTATTATTATATCAGATAACGCGGGAATTTCAAGCAATTTTTTGCAGCGATGATTGAAAAGCGGAAAGCTTTGTGGTATAATCAAAATGAAATCATTCGCGTAATTCGGGTTGGCTCATGAAATACGATTATCTTTTATTTGATCTCGACGGCACCTTGGTGGATACACTGCGCGGTGTTGTCATTTCCGCACAGTATGCGCTTGCAAAATACGGGATACACCGTTCGCTCGAGGAGCTGAGGCCCTTTCTCGGTCCGCCGCTTCGGTTTTCGTTTATGAACTTTGCGGGGCTTTCGGAAGTACAGGCTGTGGAAGCGATCGGCTTTTACCGCGAAAAGTACAATGAGATCGCACTCGGCGAATCGAAGCTGTTCGACGGTATACCGGAGCTTCTTGACAAGCTGATTTCCCACGGTTACATTCTCGGCGTGGCGACCTCCAAATACGAAGAATATGCTGCCATAATGCTTTCATACTTTAATATAGCCGATAAATTCGAATATATTACCGGTTCCAACCTCGATGAAAGTATCAGCTCCAAGGAGCAGGTCATAGAAGAAGCGCTGCGGAGGTTCGGGATATCCGGCAGGCGCGAAAAAGCCCTTATGATCGGCGATATGAAATACGACGATATCGGCGCCGCGAAAGCGGGCATAGATTCGCTCGGTATCTATACCGGCACGGCTTCCCCGGGCGAACACGAAAAAGCGGGGGCAGTGTATATCGCGCATTCCTTCGAAGAAGCCGGCGAAATGCTCACAATACCTCCGCTCGGCTGATAAGCTATTCGCGCAGGTTCTAATCCGCGGCTATTCTGTTCAGCATCTCGATATATTTCCCGCGGGCACGTTTTGTGTTGTAAAGCAGCATCACCGCAGCCACAAGCCAGAAGGCTATCAAAAAGTTTATCGTGTATTGCGAACTGCCGCGCAGAATCACCTCGTGGCGGATATAAAACAGCAGCGCCGTTATCAAAAGAACAATAAAATAATCCGCAACGGATTTTGTAAAAACGCCTTTTATAACACTGCCGCTGCCGCTGCCGGATATTTTCCCGCGGAAAACGCAGCAAAACGGTTCGTGCGCGATACGCGCCTTTCGAACGAGGCGCACCCTGCCGCCGCTTCTTTTGGCGACAAATATCAGATCCATCGTATCGTCACAGCCGGCAAACCTCGCAGGCGATGTCATTTCATCCCAGCGCGATTCGAGCACTTCCCTTTTGTGACCGCTGCGTATTTCGACCATTTTATCACCCCGTAAAAACAAATATCAACATATTTATTATAGCATTTCATCCGCAGCAAGTCAATCCGCTTTGCAGATTAAGGAGACAGGCGAATGCAAGCTCTGATTAAAAAAATCAAATACTTTTCCCGAAAGGTTTCGGCAAGCCGTATCGGCGCATATTCGGCACAGACTGCGTACTTTATGTTTTTTTCGCTTGTGCCGCTTGTCGTGCTCCTGCTTTCGCTCGTTTCGCGGCTTGATATCCTTTCCTCTTCGGAATACCTTACGACAACCGCAAAGGAGTTTTCACCATCCGTCCTCAACGGCTTCTTTTCGGATTATTTCAGCGAGCTGATCGGTGCGAATACCCTTTCGCTCACAATCGTTTCCGCATTTGTTCTGCTGTGGTCGGCATCGAAGGGCATTTTTTCGATAATCGGCGGGCTCAATTCGGTGTATGAGGTACGAGAGTCGCGTAATTATTTCCTTCTGCGCATACTGGCTGTCTTTTATACGGTAGTGTTCATTGTCATACTTCTCCTGGCACTTTTCCTGATGGTGTTCGGCAAGACCATAGCAAACTATATGTATTCCCTGTTCCCGAACCTGAAAGGACTTGTTTATGTGGTTTCATCGCTGCGGTTTATTATTGGCTTTCTGATGCTGGTCGCCTTCTTCCTTTTGCTGTATAAGGCATTGCCGAGCAAGACCGTCAGATTTTCCGACCAGATGCCCGGAGCAATGATCTCGGCAACGGGATGGGTTTCGTTTTCGATACTTTTTTCCTTCTTTATAGATAACTTCAGCAATTATTCCAAGCTGTACGGCTCACTTGCGGCAGTAATGGTACTGCTTTTGTGGATGTACGTTTGTATGTACATCATGTTTATCGGTGCAGAGATAAACTTCATACTCTCACAAAATGACAACTGATATATTTCATTCGAAACTATACCCGATTCGTGTTGACTTATGTAAACTGAAGTGGTATAATCGACCCAGAACGATTACGGAGACTGAATCATATGCTTTTTGCCGATCTTTTATTTATCTACGGTTTCTTTGTGCTCTGCTTTATCGCCTATTTTGCATTCAAAAGCATAAAGGCGCGCAATGCAGTGCTCATCTTTTTCTCGCTGCTGTTTTATGCCTACGGCGAACCGAAGCGGATAGTCATTTACCTGCTCGGGATAGCCGTCAACTATGCTCTTTCCCTGCTGCTTGCACCGAAGAACAGCCCCCGCAAGCGCAAAACGGCGCTTGTGATATCAATACTGTTCAATATCGGTATGCTCGCGGTATTCAAATATACCGATTTTGTGATAGATAACATCAATTCGATCTTCGGAGCCTCTATCAAGCCGACCGGTATCGTGATGCTTGTCGGTATCAGCTTTTATACCTTCCGCATGATATCCTACATGGTGGATGTTTATTGGGAAAAGGTAGAACTCCAACGCAACTTCGGAAAGCTCCTTCTCTTTATTTCCCTGTTCCCGACAGTCACCGCAGGCCCGATCGTGCGCTATACCACCATCGGGGGCGAGCTTACGGAGAGGACCTCATCCGTAAACGATATATACGAAGGCTTTATGCGCGTTATATGCGGGCTTTCGAAAAAGGTCATTATTTCGGACAATCTCGGGCTTCTTGTCAATAAGTGCTTCGGCGAAAACATTTCCGAAGCCTCCGTTGCCGCAACATGGGTCGGCGTGATAGCCTACACACTGCAGGTTTATTACGATTTTTCCGGGTATTCCGATATAGCGATCGGAATGGGGCGTATATTCGGCTTCCACTTCGACGAAAACTTCAACTACCCCTTTATTTGCCGCAGCATTTCGGAATTCTGGCAAAGATGGCATATGTCGCTCGGCAGCTTCTTCCGCGATTATCTGCTTTATCTCCCGATATTCGGGCACCGTCTCCCCACGGTTTCGCTCTTCCTTGTATGGTTTACAACCGGCTTATGGCACGGCGCAAGCTGGAATTACGTTATTTGGGGGCTTTACTTCGGCGTATTTATATATATCGAAACACTGCTGGGCAAAAAGCGGCTCAAAAAAATACCCACCCCGATCATGCATATATATAACAAGCTCGTGATTATAATAGGATTCGGTATTTTCAAATTCACCTCGATGGCGGATATGGGCAACTTCTTCAAAAACCTTGTCGGCGCAAACGGAAACGCCTTTACAAACGATGCCTTCACGGCGGCTGTGACACCGTATTTGTTCCTGCTCCTGTTGGCTGTCGCGGCAAGCTTCCCGATATTCGCCTCCTTCAAAAAGCGTCTCGCTTCTTCCGGCGAAGGGGTTCAGTCGGCTGTTATGATCTGCGGCACTGCCGTTGCGATAGCCCTTCTGTTTATTGATACGGCTCTTATTGTAAAGGCTCTCGGCTCCAATGTTCCGTTCCTTTATGCCAAGAACTTTTAAGGAGGTAGCGCTGTAAATGAAAAAAACCGTAACGGCTGTATGCCTTGCCCTTATCGTACTGACATTCGTTTTCATGTTCGTATACTGCACGTTTTTCCCGCGGGAAGAGCTTTCGGATTATGTCAACCTGAAAGAAAAGCCGGTATTCTCGCTCGAAAGTCTTTTCAGCGGCGAATACTTCAACGGCATGTCGCAATACTTCACCGACACCGTACACGGTCGCGACAGGTTTATAGACTATGAAGCCCGCATCCGTTCGCTTTACGGAGTGACCGAAAACGAAACGGTTCACAGAGTCGACGGCTCTGCCGAAAACCCATCAAGCGCGGATGCTTCATCCTCCCTGCCCGACCGCACGGAAAGCAGCAGGGATCTGGATATTTCCCACAACAGTCACCCCGGGACGTACGACAGCAGCGAGGTATCCTATGACCCCGGCGAAACCTCCGAGGACAAGCAGGGTGCCGAGATTTCCGGTTCGATACTCATTGTCGGTTCCCGCGGGATGGAGCTTTTCGGCGGGAACGATGCGCAGGCTGTCCGCTTCGCTCAGGTTATAAGCGAATTTGCGGAATCGCTCGATCCTTCGATAAAGGTGTATTCCATGCCGGTGCCGAAGGCGAGCGCCTATTACCTTGCTCTTGCGGATACGGAAAAATACAACAGCTACCTTACCCGCAACAAGGATACGATGGATCTTATCCGCAATAACCTTTCGGACCGTGTCACGGATATCAACGTATACAATATTCTCGGCGTTCATTCCAACGAGCATATCTACTTCCGTACCGACCACCATTGGACGGCGCTCGGCGCGTATTACGGAGCAAAAGTATTCTGCGAACAGGCTGGGCTCGGTATTTCGGATTTAAGTGAATACCGCAAGTATGTACGCGAAAACTATATCGGAACGCTTTATAAGTTTTCCGGCAACAATCCCGTACTGCTCAACAATCCGGAGGATCTCGAAACCTATGTGCCTCCGGTCGGTTACAGCATTAAGTATTACAGCAACAAGGATTTCACCGGCGAGTTCGATCATTTCGATACCTCCAACGGAGAGCAATACACCGGACTTTACTGGTTCTATCCGGATAAATACAGGAGCGAATGGTATTCGACATTCCTGCATGGAGATCTCAATTCCGTTATAATCAAATCCGAAGCCTGCCGCAACGGCAGAAAACTGCTGCTTGTAAAGGACAGCTACGGCAACGCGCTTCCCCAGTATCTTCTCGAAGCATACGAGGAAATATACGTTGTCGACGGCAGAACCTTCACCGTGCCGCTGCGCAGCATTATCAACGATTACGGTATAACGGATGTACTTTTTGCGGAAAGCCTGTTTTCCGCGGTAAGCGAAAAAATCATCAACCAAGTCAAGGAGCTTTGCAAGTAACATGAAAGCAAATACGAAAAAGAAGTTTTATCTGCTGATCATTCCCTTTATTCTCGCGGCAATACTTATTGCCTGCGACACGACAACCGAAAAATCCTCCGCTCCCGGCGGTACATCCTCCTCCGCATCGACTTCCTCCTCCGCCTCCGGAACAAGCGCAGAACCCTCCTCCGAACCGGATAACGTATCCACACGCACCGTTTCCGGAATTGCCGTTCTTGTGGACGGATCCGACACGCTCGAAAAAATCGGGCTTTACTGCGATGCGTTTTCCGCCGAAGCCGAGGTTACGGTTAAAGGCGATAAAAACGTTATCGATTCCCTGCTTTCCTCGGATATTTCCGCAGTTATCGACGTAAGTACCGCAACGGAAGCCGGCACGAGCGAATTCCTGGTGCAATATAAAGCGCCGGACGGAGTTGATATAGTTTCCGCACAGCCGCTCAGCGCAAGTGTGGAAATAAAGAAGAAGGACACAACCATCATCCCTCCCGACAATGACAAAGCATATATCGGCAATCGCGGGATCCTGATTTCCGGAAACCGCGGCATGGAGCAATACGGCGGCACGGCGAAAGCGGGCACAAACACCGGCGCAAAGGTAAATCAGTTCAAAGCCGCGCTTACCGAAGCGGGGATCAACGTAAACGTTTATGCACTTTGCCCGCCGCTTGCAAGCGCTTTCTATGCTCCCTCCAAATATCCGAACTCCATTGCAAACCACAAAAACTGCTTCGGTGCACTTGCCGATTCGCTTGTCGATGTAAAGTATGTTGATGTACTTGCGGCTCTTGCGGGCCATGTCGACGAGAAAATATATGCCCGTACCGACCACCACTGGAACGCACTCGGTGCTTATTATGCCGCACAGCAGCTTGCAAGAGTTGCGGGCACCCCGTTTGACGATCTTTCCACCTTCACATCCAACAGCGAATCGGGCTATCTCGGCACGCTTGCAACCTGGTCCCAGGCTCCGGAGCTTAAAAACAACCCCGAAACCTTCACCTGGTACATACCCTCCCGCGCCTATACCGTGGAATACAGCTCGAAGGATAAGTTCACCAACACCATTTACGGAAAAACACTTTTCTCCGGTGCGAAGGGGTATACCAAATTCATATACGGCGATTCCTATGCAACACATATATACAGCGATCTCAATACCGGCAGATCGCTCCTGCTCATCAAGGACAGCTACGGCAACGCGCTGGCTCCCTTCCTTGTCGGTTCTTATGACCATGTATATATTGTTGACAGCCGTGAATTCAAGCTCAACGTAAAGACATTTATTACCGAATACGGTATCACCGATGTATGCCTTTCCATGTCTGCATTTGCCGTAACGGGCGACTTCATGAATAAGGTCAACAATATGCTCAACTATTAAAAAGGAGAAGATATGCCTAAAAACGATTATCCTCTTGACATCACCGCGGTGACATTGAACCGCCGTAAGACCCGACGCGAGCTTCTGGAAGACGGAAGCAAGCGGATCAAAAAGAAGATCGCCGTTTTGGGCGGCTCCACAACAAACGATATCGTAAAGACTCTCGAAATCTATCTTCTTTCCGAAGGTATAGAACCGGAGTTTTACCAATCCGAATACAACCGTTTCTGGCAGGATGCGATGTTCGAAAACCCGGAGCTCAAGGATTTTGCACCGGATGTCATATATATCCACACATCCTACCGCAATATTGCCGGATTTCTTCCCGCCGCCTCAGCTCCCGCAGATGAGGTCGAAGCAAAGCTCGACGAGCGTTATTCATATTACGAAAAGATGTGGATACGCCTGCGCGAGGAATATGCCTGCCCGGTCATACAGAACAATTTCGAACTGCCTCCCTACCGTATTTTCGGCAATCGCGATTGCTGGGATATACACGGCGCTGTATCGTTTATAAGCAGGCTGAATGAAAGGTTCAACAGCTACGCGCGCGAAAACGGCGGATTTTATATATGCGACATCGCATATGTAGCCGCCTGCTTCGGCTTGGACAAATGGTATGACGACGAAGCCTGGTATATGTATAAATATGCCTTTTCGGCGGATGCCACCCCGTATGTCGCATTCAACCTTTCGCATATAATCAAATCCATCTTCGGCAAAAACAAAAAAGTCATCGCGCTCGACCTGGATAACACCCTTTGGGGCGGCGTTGTCGGCGACGACGGCGTGGAAGGCATCGAAATAGGCGAGGAGACCGCCACCGCCGAATGCTTCAAGGCTTTTCAGGAATATCTGAAAAAACAGAAGGATATCGGCATTATGCTGACGGTCGCCTCCAAAAACGATCACGAAAACGCCATTGCCGGGCTTAATCACCCGGAGGGCGTACTTCGCCCGGAGGATTTCATTGTTATCAAGGCGAATTGGGAAACAAAGGACAGAAACCTTGCCGAAACGGCATCGGAAATGGACCTTGGCATAGATTCATTTGTTTTTGCCGATGACAATCCGACCGAACGCGATCTTGTAAGAAAGAGCCTTCCGACGGTTTCCGTACCCGAAATGCTCCGCCCTGCCGATTATATCCGTACTATCGACCGCAACGGTTATTTTGAAGTCACCGCTTTTTCGGCGGACGACCTGAAAAGAAACGATATGTACAAGGCAAATGTCAAGCGCGCATCACAGCAGCACGAGTTCACCGATTACAACGAATATCTGAAAAGCCTTGATATGCGCGCGGAAATCAAGTCATTTGCTCCCGTATATATTCCGCGTATAACACAGCTCACCAATAAATCCAACCAATTCAACCTCACCACACGCAGATACACCCAGCCCGAGATCGAAGAGGCTGCCGCCGACAAGAACAAGATAACACTCTATGGCAAAATGGAGGATTCTTACGGCGACAACGGCGTTGTAAGCGTAGTTATCGGCGCAGTGGAGGGCGCTTGCTGCAAGATCGAGCTTTGGCTCATGAGCTGCCGTGTTCTGAAAAAGAAGATGGAATACGCAATGCTGGATACGCTGGTGGCAAAATGTACCGCACGAGGCGTAACAGAAATCCTCGGATACTACTTCCCTACCGCAAAAAACGGTATGGTCAAGAACCTCTATGCGGATTTCGGCTTTGAAAAGATCTCCGAAGATGAAAACGGCAATACGGTATGGCGGCTGGAAACAGCGTGCTACACCGATAAAAACGATGTTATCCATGTAGAAAGCGAGGAACACTAAAATGACTGAACAAATGATTTTCGAACGTCTCAACGATGTATTCCGCGATATTTTCGACGATGATTCTATCACTGTCGGAAGAGAGACGACTGCGGATGATATCGAGGATTGGGACAGCCTCGAGCACATACGCCTGATCGGCGCGGTGGAGCGCGAATTCGGTGTTAAGTTTACCATGAAGGAAGTCAGCTCTATGAAGAATGTCGGCGAAATGGCGGATATCATTGCCGAAAGAACGGCAAAATAACCATACCGACTTACATAACCGACCCGACACAAGAAAAAACCGGGAAGCCAAAAGCTTTCCGGTTTTTGTTTCAATATTCAAGTGTATCGAGAAATGCTTTGTTGAGCTTTTTCCCGCGGGATTTGGCAGCTTCTGAAATCTCTGCGGGAGCCATTGAGTTAAGCGGCTTCTTTCCCGCGGCAAGTATCATCATCCTTACTCTGAACGCCTTATCGACAGCCTGTGCCCTGCCGAAAGCGGAAAGCATATCCCCGCCGGCGGAAAACAGACCGTGAAACGCCCAGACAACGACATCGCAGCGTTTAAGCTTGCGCGCGGTGAATTTTGCAAGACGCACAGACCCCGGAACGGCGAACCCGATCACTCCGATCCCGGACGGAAACATAAAGGAATACTCTGCAGCACTTTGCCAGAGAACCTTTGTGAACGCGGCATCGTCAAGCGGCAGCAGGGCGGAAAGTGCAATGACCGATTCGGGGTGGCAGTGATATACCGCGCGCCCTTCACCGCGTTCATCAAGAACCGCAAGCGACAGTAGGTGAGCCGTCAGCTCGCTTGTCGGGGCTCCGCCGCCCCAGACTTTGTAAACAGCGGCGCCATCCTGCCCGATGAGACATATGCAGAACAGCTTTTCGGGGCAGATATCCGCATTAAGAAAGCAGCTGCCCGCAACCGTGGTGAAAACATATCTACCCGCAAGCGACGGTACAGCCGCTTCAAGGCGGACACTTTGTTCGCCTTGCGCAAATTCGGCGGATACCTCGCCGACCTCATCCTCGGTGAGCAGCAGAGAAATATTGCCCGCATTAAGTTCGTGCCAGCCGAAGGCGACACCGGCTTTAATACAGGCTACCGCCTGCCGAAAAAAGTGAGCATTCGTTACGGCGCTCATCTTAATTCTTTGATCAGACCGATAATGAGCGGTGCAAGGTGCTGTGCTATGACCTTTCTTCCGTATTCGGCGGGGTGTACGCCATCTTCGGAAAGCAGTCGCGGCTCTTTGCCCAGTGTTTCGGAAGCAAGTATGCCGTCGAGCGGAAGATATCTTTCGGCATATTCAAGTGCAAGCTTACGGGTAACGTCGATTTTTCCGTCGAGATCTTCACGGTAATGATCGCGCCCCATGCCGTATATCAGAAAAGGATCGATCAAAACGATTTTTGCATGGGTTTTATCCTTTATTTCGCGCAGAAGCGATTCGTAATTGGCGCGGAACTGTTCGTCGCTTGTCGGATCGTTGCTGTCGTAACGGCGCCATGTATCGTTTACGCCGATGAGTATTGTGACGATATCGGGGTTTACTTCCGTGAAATCACGCTTTGCACGTTCAAGCAGGTCTTTTGTGCGGTTGCCGCTGATGCCGAGGTTTATGAATTCGATATCCTCTTCCGGCAAAGCGGCGCGGATAAGCTCCGCTGTATATTTGACATAGCCCGGGCCAAGCTCGTGGCTGTCGGCATAATTCCTGCCGGCATCGGTCACGCTGTCGCCTTGAAACAATATCCTCATAGTTTTATTCCTTTCAGAAACGTTCTTTTGATTCAAAATAATCTATCTTCATTGCACGTCGAACGGCGGAAAGCGTTTGTGCTGCCGTAGCGCGTGCCGTTTTGCACCCGGCTTCGAGAATATCATATACATCGTCGATATGCGCTTCCCAAAATGCGCGTTTTTCTCTTATCGGTGCAAGCTCCGCCTGGATAACATTGTTCAGGAATTTTTTTACCTTTACATCGCCCAATCCGCCGCGGCGGTAATGCGCTTTGAGTTCGTCGAGCGTGGAATACTCCGGCAGGAATTCCGCAAAATGCTCGGGACGGCAAAAGGCATCAAGGTAAATAAACACGGGGTTTCCTTCCGTTTTGCCCGGATCCTCCACGCGGATATGATCCGGATCGGTGAACATGGACATTATCTTGGTTTTGATTTCGGCGGGTTCATCCGAAAGGTAAATGCAATTGCCGAGCGATTTGCTCATTTTTGCTTTGCCGTCGATACCGGGCAAACGGAGGCAGGCGCTGTTGTCGGGAAGTATTATCTTCGGATCGGTGAGAGTATCGCCGTATACCGAATTGAATTTATGCACGATTTCCTTGCATTGTTCGATCATGGGCATCTGGTCCTCGCCGACCGGAACAGCGGTCGCGCGGAAAGCCGTTATATCCGCCGCCTGGCTTATGGGATAGCAGAAGAAGCCCACGGGAATGCTCGCTTCGAAATTGCGCATCTGTATCTCTGCCTTCACGGTCGGATTGCGCTGAACGCGTGCAACCGTGACAAGGTTCATATAGTAAAATGTGAGCTCTGTCAGTTCCGGTACCGTGGACTGGATAAAAATGACCGATTTTGCGGGATCGATACCGCAGGACAGATAGTCAAGCGCGACATTTATAATGTTCTGGCGAACCTTTTCGGGGTGTTCTGCATTGTCCGTAAGCGCCTGCGCATCGGCAATCATGATATATATTTCGTCAAATCCGCCGGAATTCTGGAGCTCGACCCGCCTTTTGAGCGAGCCCACATAATGCCCCACATGGAGCCTTCCGGTCGGGCGGTCGCCGGTCAATATTACCTGTTTCATACTGTACCTCTGCTATGCACTGATTTTTGCTGATTATAGCACAATTATGCCCGTTCGTCAATACAAAACGCCCGGAAAAAGCCCCCGCAGCGTATGCAAAGCATTCTGCGGGGGGAAAATAATTATTGATATGATGCAAATATACGCGGGCCGGAAACATACAGATATCTGCCCAAAACTGCCGCAATAACAGCGAGCACGGCGGCAACTATCCAAAGGTATAACGCTGCGCCGATCGTATAACAGGCGGCGTACAGACCGCCGAAGGCGATCGGTACAAGAAATCCGGCAAACAGTGCAACAAATACGGAAAAGCTCTGCTTTATCGGTATTATCTCGGAAGACCAGTTAAAATCAGGTTTGCGCATTCCGAGTATCATATCGAAAAACGCGGCGGCGAATACATATATAAGTGTCACGGCAAAAACCGCAGCCGATTCTGCAAATGTAAGCCGCAAGGCGATAACACCGCAGAAATCGCTGAATATTACGGGAACGCCTGTTAACAAAAGCTGTACCGAAAGCTTGCTTTTTATAATCATGCGCGGTGTTACCGGCAGCGACTGCAATATCCACAGCCCCTTCCCCTCCAACGAAACAGAAGGCGTTACGATATCCACCATGCCGGAAACGGTACAGACGATCACAGAAAGTGCTATCGGAGCGACCCTTACGCCATCGAATATTGTATCGATCAGAAGGGATATCTCGCCCCCGCGGAATATAAGATACACACCGACGGCAGCTGTAAACAGCAGACCCAAACCGCAGTTGAGCATATAATTCGGGCTCGAAACAAACCTGCCGAGCTCCTTGCCGAACAATGCCGCTCCGATGCTCTTTACCTTCCCGACGGTGACCTTATTCTTCGGTGCGGACGAAGACACCGATGCGGCAGTCGCGATTCTTGTAAAGCTCTTAGCAATGATCATACATGTGGCGGCAACAAGCAAAGCGACGACGGCAAGCAGTATCACGGAATAAAGTATATTGCCGCCTGCCAGCCCGAACGCATATACGATATATGCGTTTCCCTTCACCGCGCTGGCATATGCCTGCGCATTCTGCAAAAGATCGGAGATCAGATCCTGCGCCTTGAAATACACAAAATAATATACGCCGATAAACACGAGCGAAACGATAACGGTGATAAAGCTCTTGTTTTTCAGCTTGACGCTTATCCTTGCCACCAGATACCCGAGCAGACAGGAAAGCAGCATTACGATACCGGAAACCGAAACCATAAACAGCAGCGGAGATACTATTCCGGCAACCGTCAACGGCGCATATATCCAGTAAACTATCGCAGTAGGTATGAGAACCGCGGCCGAATACATCAGCCCCATCAGATATACGCCCAACAGCCGGGAAGCGATTATGTACCCGACAGGGATCGGCATGGAGAGCAGCAGATCGTTATCCTTTGCAAGATAAAGCCCGGAAAACGTATTGAATACGCTTCCGAACGTACCGAGAAATACCCCCAGCAGACCGAAGACCGCAAAATAAAACCAGGACATACCGTTTTCGATAAATACCGGGCATACCTGCAGAGCCAGGAAGGCAAAAAAGCCGCCAATAAACACCATCAGAGCGCCAAACAGCAAGAACATCAGCACAACAGAAGCCGTTGAGCGCTTAACGTTTTTCTTGCTGTCATATAAATAGCTGCGGAACATTTCCGCAAATTGCTTTTCAAGCAGGGCTTTCAGCATTATTCTCCCTCCAATTCAAGGAATACATCCTCGAGGCTGTCGTCGCCCTTGACTTCCTCCATCGTGCCGGAGCGGATAAGCTTGCCGCTTTTGATTATGGCTATTTTGTCGCAAAGCTTTTCCGCAACCTCGAGCACATGAGTGGAAAAGAAGATCGCGCCGCCGTTGTCGCATACCTCGCGCATCATGCCCTTCAAAGCAAATGCAGCCTTCGGATCCAGACCGACAAACGGTTCATCCATAATAATAAGCTTCGGGTCGTGGATCCACGCGGAAATTATCGCGAGCTTTTGCTTCATTCCGTGGGAATATGCATTTATCGGTTTTCCGAGATCGTTGTATATCTCGAAAATATCGGCGTATTTTTTGATCCTTTCGCCGCGCTTTGCCTTATCTATACCGTAAATATCCGCAATGAAATTAAGATATTTCATGCCTGTCATGAATTCATACAGATCGGGATTATCGGGTATATATGCAAGCATTTTTTTGCATTCTATCGGTTCGTCCGAAATAGAATGCCCGGCGATAGTGATCCTGCCGGAATCAAAGCCGAGTATGCCGACAACGGATTTGATCGTCGTCGTCTTCCCCGCCCCGTTGTGACCGATAAAGCCGTATATTTCCCCGGGAGCAATATGAAGCGAAAGGTCATCCACGGCTTTCTTTTCGCCGTAGGTCTTTGTAAGATGTTCAATACTGAGCATACGATGCACCTTCTTTATATAACGATTATTATTCTATCCACCGTAATTATACTATGCCGCGCTGCGGTTGTCAATAGCGCCTTATTCAGTGCTTTTTACAAAGTCTTTCGGCCGGAAATCGGCTTTTGCGGATAATATAACGGTGCTTATCCGGGCTTGCTTCTGTTCGGCAGTGCACGGATAAGGCGTTCGAATTCCGAACAATGTTTTTGCAAAAATCTATTGACAAAAAGCGCCGCGCGTGCTATAATCACTCTCGCTGTCGGAGAGACGCTATCTGGGTGTGGCGCAGTTTGGTAGCGCGCTACCTTGGGGTGGTAGAGGCCGCTGGTTCAAGTCCAGTCACTCAGACCATAACTGGACCGGTAATTGATACAATGTGTCGATTACCGGTCCGTTTCATTTTATCCCGAAAAGCCCTGCGAATAGGTCGTTTTTCAAAACAGCGGGTGCATTTGAGGCCTCGTCTGAGGGTGGAAATAGGCTGTTTTTCTCCTTGATCGACCCGCTTTGAGGGTATCTGCCGGAGGCCCGTATCCTATCGTTTCAAAAAATGACTACCGTTTCACACAAATAATGCCCGTGATGAGGACCGACTGATCCCCGTCACGGGCTGTTTTGCTTTTCTGCATCAGAGCGTTTCCGTGACCTCCGTGCCGTTTTTGAAGAGGAATACCATCCGACCATCGTGGTACACCGTCACCCGTTCGATTAGGTTATTCCAAAAGCGATCAGTGAATTCCAGTGGCAGCGTGTCGTCGATGGCCTTTATCTCAAACACAAAGCATTCCAGCACATCGGCCTGAAAGCTCCGTGTGATTCTCAGTTTTTGCAGTTCGCCCAGCCGGTCCTGCGCAGCATGGTAACGCTCGACCAGCGCATCGTATTTCCTGTTGTATTCGTCCTGCGGAATGGCGGTGGTGGCGTTCTCGGCAATCAGCTTTTTCGTGAGGCCGGAAACGATCTCAATCTCATCATTGAGTGTAGCGCATTCTGCGTCAATGGCGTCCGTGTTTAGGTACTCGTCATGGATCATCCGGCAGGTCTCCAGCAACACCTCCCGGTCCTCGGTAAGGTCGGCAACGGCCCGGAGATACAACCGCTTAATGTCATCCTCATACAGATGCGGTGTGCCGCAGCGGTGTTCGCCCTTGAATTTGCCGTTGCACTGCCAGATCACCCGGCGGTACTTGTCCGTGCTGTGCCAGACCTTGCTGCCGTAGAATTCGCAGCAATCGCCGCAGACAATCTTTGCCGAGAAGGGGCTGAGGCTGTTATGGTGCTTGCCTTTGGCCTTCCGAACCGCCATTTCGTCCTGCACTTTCTGCCATTCCTCCGGATTGATAATGGCAGGATGGCTCTGGTCCACAATGTACTGCGGCACCTCGCCCTCGTTGACCTTCATTTTCTTTGACAGGAAATCCACGGTGAATTTCTTCTGCAGGACCGCCGAGCCCTTGTATTTTTCGTTCGTCAGGATGCTCTCGACGGTGCTGGTCTGCCATTTTTCCTTGCCGCGAGGCGTGGGGATGGCCTTGGAGGTAAGGTGGGTAGCGATCCAGTTCACCGTTTTGCCCTGAATGAACAGCTTGTAGATCTCCCGGACGACCTCTGCCTCCTCCGGCACGATCTCCGGCAAGCCGTCAGGCCCCTTGCGGTAGCCAAGGAAGGATTTATATGGCAGCGATACCTTTCCGTCCGCAAAGCGTTTGCGCTGACCCCATGTGACGTTTTCGGAAATGGAACGGCTCTCCTCTTGGGCAAGGCTTGACATGATGGTGATCAGCAGTTCGCCCTTGCTGTCGAAGGTATAAATCCCCTCCTTCTCAAAATAGACCTCGGTGCCATGTTCCTTCAGCTTGCGGACGGCCGTAAGGCTATCCACAGTATTACGGGCAAAGCGGCTAACAGATTTCGTGACGATCAGGTCAATCCTCCCAGCAAGAGCATCCGCAATCATGCGATTGAAGCCGTCCCTGTGACGGGTGTTCGTTGCGGAGATGCCTTCGTCTGTGTACACGTCCACGAACTCCCAATCCGGATTCGAGCGGATGAATTTGGTGTAATAGTCCACCTGCGCCTCGTAGGAGGTAAGCTGCTCCTCGCTGTCGGTGGAAACACGAGCGTACCCGGCCACCTTACGTCTGCTCCGGGCATTGACCGGCATTTTGGAATGGAGCGTTTTCGTTGCCGGTATTACAGTGATGTTAGCCATTGTGCCTATTCCTTTCTATCGCTTTTTGCCTTGCGGCCTCTTTCATCTCCGGAGTCCAGCTTTCGGCCCGTGACCGGTCCTGCCAGCGTTTAACGGCTTTTTTGCCGTCCTTGAAGCGAAATATCAGCGTGTTCCTGTCCTTGGCTATGATTTCCGTTAAATCGCCAATATCCAAATCTGCGGTCAAGGCCGTCAGCGTAGTCTCCGGTATCTGTTTGGAGGGACAGGCGGCACGGCCCTTGTAATTGTAGGTGCTGCAAATCCAGACCGGGCCGGTGGCCGTGATTTTTCTCCGGTAATGCTTTCCGCAGTGAGCGCACACGATCAGGCTGGAAAACGGATATCGTCCGGTGAAGCATCGGGTAGATGGCACATATTTTGCTGCCCTCTGTGCGATTTCGGCTTGCACCGCTTCGTAGTCATCCATGCTGATGATGGCCTCGTGCGTTCCCTCAGCATGGTACATCGGGAGCTGGCCATCGTTGACCACGGTCTTTTTCGTCAGATGGTTTTCCCGGAAGGTCCTCTGAAGGAGAAGGTTTCCGGTGTAGGCGTAATTTCGGAGGATGCCGCCGATGCTGGTTTTACCCCAATCTCTACCGTATCGGGTTTTCACACCGTCTGCGTTCAGGCCCTTAGCGATGGCGATAACACCCTTGCCGGAAAGGAACTCCCGGAAAATGCGGCGGACCGTTTCGGCTTCGTCCGGCTCGATGACGTAAACGCCATTCTGGTAGCGGTAGCCGAGGAGGGTCCCGTTCCAAGGCTTGCCCTCCTCGAAATTCTTACGCACACGCCATCTCTGATTTTCGCTGGCCGAAAGACTCTCCTCCTGTGCATAGGACGCAAGGATCGAAAGCATCAGTTCTCCGTCAGCGGAAAGGGTGTGGATGTTCTGCTCCTCGAAAAAGACGTCAATTCCGAGGGCTTTCAAATCCCGGACCGTCTCCAGCAGTGTGACCGTATTCCGGGCAAAGCGGGATATGGATTTTGTGATAACCATATCGACCTTTCCGGCCTTGCAATCGGATACGAGCCTAACGAAGCCCTCTCTGGTATCCTTGGTGCCGGTCTTGGCCTCGTCCGCATAGACGCCGACATACTGCCAACGGGGGTGCTGTTGGATCAGGCTGCTGTAATAGCTGACCTGCGCTGACAGGGAGTGGTGCATCGCATCCTTTGCTGAGGACACCCGTGCGTATGCCGCCA
>USHI01000010.1 GCA_900554405.1 uncultured Eubacteriales bacterium
CGGTATTTCGCCGTCCACAAGCTGCCCGTTGGCGTTCAGCACACGGAGCACGCTGTTCAGTCCGCCGATAAGTACTTCGTTTGCCTTTCTGTCGCGGACATAGGTGTTTATGGCTTCGCGCAGCTCTTCCACGCTCGCATTGGATACCTTTGCTTTTGTGAGCTTTTCATAAGCGGAGATGACTTTTTCGGCTTCGTCACCGCTTATCACGCCGGAGGCAAGTATATAATCGCGAATACGCTTTATTTCGTTTTCGGCAAGCAGCTTTGCCGCATTTTTGTCGAGCGGGGCAAGTGCGCGTGCCGCATAGAGCGTGTCGAGATCGGAACCGGACATTTTGAGCAGGAAGTTCCCGGCTTCAAAGAAGGCGCTGCCGTCGGTGCCTACGGCTTCGTTATATACCGCCTGCGCGGCAAGAATTCTGCTCGTAAGCTTGCCCGCATATGCGCCGAGGCCGATGCAGAGCAGGGTCTTTTCGCCGCAAAGCCCGTTCAGCTCGGCGATACGGGCATCGTAGCCCTCATCATAGCACATGGGGTGAAGTATGTCTATTATTCCGTCGGCAAGCCAATCTTCATAATACTGGTAGTTGTCGTTGTATGCAACGTTTTTCTCGGGCACCACGTCAACGGCAAGCTTTACGTTAGGTGCGGTGGCATCCACAAGCTCGCGGATGGAATGAACCATGTCGGTTACGAAGGAGGCGCGGTAATCTCTCCAATCCTGGGTGTAGCGCTTGTCGTAATCGTATTTCGGGGTGAAGCCGTATTTTTCCTCAAAGCCCTTCACAAGCCCTTCGTTGTAGCCCCAGTCCTCCGCGGCACGGGCGAAATAGCGGATATAGTCAAGCTCGAATACGTCTATATCGTAGTTTTTGAGTATGTGCTCGTAATACCCGAGCAGGCATTCCTTTGCTTCGGCATTTGCCGGGTCGATCATATAGAAGTTGCCGTCGGAATCGGAGGGGAGTGTCTTGCCCTCGGAATTCACGCTCTGCCATTCGGGCTTTTTGTATGCAATGCAGGCGGAGGAATCCTCGCGGTTCTGTGTGCCGACATTGTAGACCGACATCCACAGGTGGATCTCCATGCCCCTGTCGCGGCAGGCTTTTATGTAGGCATTGAGAATATCAAAGCTCTTCCACTGCGGATTGGTTTCGAAAAGGCTGCCCTCCGGCACGGAGGTTATAACATAGTTGTTGAAGATCGCTTCGACGGAGATCATGTTTATCCCGGCATCGTAAAGCTTTTCGACAAGCTCTTCTACCTCTGCCGCGTTGCTCTGCGTCGGGCGGAGCCATACACCGCGATAGCCCGCGGGGCGGCTTTCGGTGAAGGTGAGCGCGAGTATAGCCGCTTCGCTTTCAACGGAGTTCACGGCACGCTCGTATTTTCCCGCATCCTTGTCGCTTTCGAAATCCGCCGTGGCTTTCTCGGCATCCTTTTTCAGGGCTTCGATCTTTTCCTTTGCAGCATCGCTGTCGAACATACGGTATGCGGAGACGGCGGCGTTGTATTTGTCCTCAAGAGTCTGCATTGCAAGCTCCAGACGGTATGTCAGCGTGGCGGAGCCGTATGTCAGCGTGAGCGTCGTGCCGTCGAGCTTCGCCGCCATGCCCACCTTGATATTGTCGCGGATCCAGTCCATGCCGTCGCCGTTGCCGGAAATGACAAAGCAGCCCATGCCTGTCGGGACGGCGTTGTTGTTGCCGCCGACGGAAACTACAATGCCGTTTTTGACAATGGCTTCAATGCCCCATTCGTTTGTTTCGGTGGTTTCAACGTTCTTGTAAATGATTATCTTGCCCGCTTCGCGGTAGACATTCGTGCCGTCGATCTCCTTTGTGACGGTGTAATCAACGGGCCCGTTGTCGCCCTTGGGGGTGTCCGTCACGGTGATGGTCATTGCGCCCTTGTCAAAGTAGACATAGCTGCCCACGGCAATGCTTTCCATGACCTTGTCGGCGTTCTGCGCCTTTGTGCGGTCGTTGTTGTTGTGGCCCGAAACAACGAACCCGCCTGCGGGTATTTCGCTGTTGCCCTTTTTGGCAACGGAAATACATTTGTTGTCCGCTCCGATGACAGCCTCCGCACCCCATTCGTTGGAGGCGGTGGTTTTGCCGTTTGCGCTGTCGTAAATAATCAGCTCACCCTCCTCGCGGTAACGGTTCACACCGTTCACCTCGAGCGTGACTTCATAAGCCGAAGCACGAAGCGGTATTGCCGCCGCAAGCGTTGCCGCGGCAATCGCAAGACAGAGAATAAGAGATAAAACGCGTTTCATTTTTCTTTTTACCTTTCTTTTATTTTGTCTATTGTGTCGCCCATCTCGGCAACAGGTTTATCAAAGATGGAAAGATTGTAAAGCCCGATATCCGCGCAGTCCTTTTTGAACTGCTCTGCATCCAGATTTATGTATCCGAAGGAATAGCGAAGGTAGCGCATACATACCTCGAGCATCTTTATGCGCTGCCTGTAAACGCCGTCGCTTGCCTCGTATGCGGTGTTTATCATACCGTACAGCCGCTTTGTAAGCTCGTCCGTCCACACATCGCCGTTGTTTATATGCAGCCCGCCGAAGCAGGTTTCGCATTGGTCATAAACGCCGACATAGCGCGAATCCACGAATTTGCTCCTGCGGTAGGCGATCGTCTTTTCGGAACGGTAAACGGCGATCGTTTCGTTGAAGTATTCAAGTACCGCTTTTGCCTGCTTGCCGTAATAGGCTTCGAAAAACCTTTCCGTCGCCGCCTTCACGTCCGCTTCCGCATTTTCGGCAAGCAGCGAGCGGAGATAGAATTTATAAGGGTAAAAGGGAGTTCCGCTTCCGTTCGTATGCTCCACGCAGTTGCCCTGTGTGTAAACATAGCTCACGCCGATATCCCGCAGGAAGCGGTAATTTTCCTGCATGCAGGATACGGTATCGTTGATGAGCGAATAATTGTAATAGGGGCAATCGTAAAGATAAACCTGGAAATCGCTCCCCGAAACCGCCGCCCATCCGCGCATCTGATCATATATGGAATGGTAGCAGTAAAACGCCTTCTTTTCCGCGGCGCCGTTTTCGTCGCACACCGTGCGGTAGCCGACACATTCCTCATCAAGCTGCGAATTGTTGTTGTATACAAAATCGTAATCAATGCTTCTGTCCGAGCGGTTTATATGGCAGTGCGGATCGTTGTAGGCATGGTAGGTGCACGCCTTTATCGGGGCGTACATTATGCAGCAGTTTTTGTTGCATCTGATTGAGGGAACGGGAACGCCGTTTTCGTCCTGCTCCCATTCATCGTAAAAATAATGCTTTCCGTTGATATCGCGGCAGAGCTTTTCCTTGTTTGCAAAACGTATCGGCGGGTCGGGAAACCCCTTGTTTTCCCGACCCACCAGCTTATCGCCGGTTCTCACGGGGGAAAGGTGTTCGCGTATATATTCGTCCACCTTGTTCATGAACAGCACGAGCGCGCCGCCTTCGTTGTATTTGTCGTAAACCGCGCGGCATTTATCGCAGGTGCAGGAAAGCGTGGTATCCTCGTTGCCGATAATGTAATACTTTGCCGTGTCGTTCTTTATGCACTTCTCGTAAAAGCGCGTTGCGTATTCGGCGATAAGCTCTTCGTTTGTGATACAGAGCTGGTTCGGTTTTCCGTCGCGGACATAATACCAATCCGGGTGTGCCTCGAACAGCTCGGTGGGAGGCAGCACCCGGAAGTAGCTTTCGCACCACATATCCGAATTGCCGAAAAGGTGGTGCTTGCTGTAATTCCGTCTGCCGTCGGAATCCGAATCGAGCGAAAGGCAGCCGTTGCCGTAGGGAAGCATTCCCATTCTCGCAAAGGGGATGATGTCATCGTCGGTGCGCGCTTCACCTGCCGAGAATGCCTGGTATGTTATATCAAAATGATACTCGCGTGTGGCAAGCGTATTTGCCGCGGAAAGATCGCGCCTTTGAAAGGTATAGCAGTCCGCAGCAAAGAATTCCAGGCCGAAAAGCTCGTGCAGCAGCTTGTATGCGGCGTTCAGTATGCTGTATTCGGTTTTTCCGCTGCCGACAAGATAAACCCCGCGCGGCGTGACGGTGATACGGCAATCGCGCCCGCGAAGCCCTGTGTCGCTTTTGTTTTCCGCGCTGCCGTTTATGAAAATGTCAAGAACTCCATGTTCGGGCTTTGCGTTGGGTGCGGCTGTTTCGGGCGCGCTTCCGGTCGCTTCCGCAATAAACCGGTTCAGCTCCTCAAAGGCCGCGTGTTCGCCTTTTCCGGCGCTGCCCGGTTCGAAAAGAAGTCTTAATGCTTTGATCTCTGTTTGCATGGTTTCCTCCGGTATTTGTGTTCACCGGAATTGTATCACCTGTGCGAAATAATCGCAATGCCGATTTTCTCACGTTCCATTGTGTTTATTTGCAGCATACGGATACAATCGGCTTGCTGACGGTATTACAATTATATTATACTATATATCCGCATTGCGTATATTTTGCGGACTTGCGGAATATATGCAAGTGAGCCGCGGCGGAAAGCGACAATTCGCAATGCGGATGCAGAACATAAGCATTGACAGATTTCCGCATGAAAAACTAAAATATGTCTGCTCGGCAATGAAAAAGAAAGGCGGCGGATAAACGCCGGAAGGTCAAGCTCATGCACATTTATTGCGATACGCCCGCTTCGAGGCTTTTTGTCGAAACCGATTCGACCGCGGATGATATTTCCGTTTCGTATTGCGGAGCTCCTGTGGATTGCCCGCTGATAAGGAGCGAAAAGACCGAAAACGGTTTTCTGCACATATTCGATTCCTCCGCGCTTGCGGCGTGGTCGCCGGATTCACCCGTGCTTTATACGCTTTCCTGCCGCGATACCTCCGAACGGTTCGGCAATGTTTCCTATGGGACATTCGGCAACAGAGCGGTTCTCCTCAACGGAAACGCAGTGTATATCCGCGGATATATACGCGGAATTCCTGCACATGATCACCCGAACATGACACTCGGCACCCTTTACGATGCCGCCGTAAAAAACATAAAGCAGGCAAAAAAATACGGCTTCAATGCCGTGCGCTTTCACAGCACCGTGCCGACACCGGAATTTGTCCGCGCCGCGGACGAGCTCGGGATGCTCATCCATATGGAGATCGGTTTCGCCTTTGAATACGATAAGGACGGAAACAAGACCGGGCTTGCCATGGATAACGCCGCCTGGCGCGAAACAATCCTTTCCTATCGGAACCATCCCTCTGTCATGATATTCTGTATCGGCAACGAAATGCATAATTCCGGGCGGTATCCGGAGGTAAAGCGGCTGTATGATATCGGGCGCGCGCTCGCACCCGGCAAGCTTATAATGGATAATTCCGGCTGGGGCGAATTCGACCGCGAAAGTGCGGATATTTACAGCCAGCATATCGCCTATTTCTTCCCGTACGGTCCGCATCGCGATATGTTCGAAACCGATGCGCCGTGGTATCTCAACGGCGCCGTTTCGGGCGAGGAGCTCGATGTCGATCGCGGTGCGGCGCACACCCACCGTGTCTGTACGCCGATACGCCCTGTTATCTCGCACGAGGCGATGCACTATATAGATATCCCGGATTACGAAGCGCTCGGCAGAAAGTTCGATGCTTTTATCGCAAACGCGGGCAGGGATTATCTCGAAGCAAACGGTATCGAACGCCCCTGGTATATTGCGGAGCTGGAGGCGCTTATAAAACGCAAGGGGCTTTCGGAAAAAATGCCGGATCTTATCGCCGGCTCGCGGTATTTCAAGCTGCTTGCCACAAGAGTGTTTCTCGAAAGGCTGCGCCTTTCGGGGCTTTGCGGCTTTGAAATGCTCCAGCTTTCGGATTGCTTTCGCTACGAAAACAAAAACGGCATCATAGATTGCTTTGATGACGACAAGGGGATCGACCCTCTTTGGCTGCGTCGGTTCAACGACGATCTTGTACTTGTCTGCGATACCGAACGCGCGGCGGTATACGAGGGCGAAACCGTATCCTTTGCCGTGTATGCCTCCGACTTTCTCGCAAAGCCCTATCTCCGCGGGAAGCTCACGCTTTATTTCGATGGCGGGGTAATATACGAATGCGCCGATACGGCTCTTGCCGGCGGGCTGCAAAAGCTGTGTGTTACGGATATCGCGGTGCCGCAATCCGGTTCGGCGTGCGTGCATTGCTTCGAGGCGGAATTCGCCTGCGGGGATATAAAAGTCAAAAACGATTGCCGCGTGTGGGGCTATCCGCGCGCTTCGGCGCCGGCATGCCGTGAGGTCTCGGTGAGCGACACCTCGCTTGCGGATTTCGTTCCGCAAAGCGACACCGCTTCGGATGTGTATTTTACCGATACGCTCGGCGAGGAAGTGCTCGAAAGGCTTTCCGAGGGCAGGACGGTCGTGCTTGCGTATGAATACAAAGCGCCTCGCAACCGTTGGCAGCTCCCCGGTGCGCTCGAACGCTTCAAGCCCTGTATCTGGGATCGCGGAAGCAATCTCGGCGGTGTCATATATCACGAAGGGGTACGCAGCGCGCTTGCCGCGGGAAGGTATTTCGATCTCGAAATGCAGCCCCTGCTCGAGGCGGGGTGGAAGGTCAATCTCGATCATTTCCCGTTTGCCGTGGAGGAGCATATCATCGGCATAGACAAGCCCGTGCGCGACCGCATGAAGGGGCTTATCCATAAGATAGGCGATTTTATCGATGACGATACTCTCCGCCGTTTTGCGCATCTTTTCTCTGTCCGTGTCGGCAAGGGGCTGCTCATAGTTTCCGCATTCAACCTTTCCGATGCGGCACGGCATCCGGTCAAAGCAAGCTATCTTTCCTTCCTGCTCGGGAATACCGCGCGGTTCGACACCGATAAAAACGTTTCGGTGAACGAATTCCGCGCCGCGCTTGAAACGCTCGCCGGCTATATACAGCCGGAGGACACGATGAACCACTTCTGGGAGCTGGACAATAAGCCGGTGGAAGATACTCTTTTCTGGGAGGAAGCGGGCATAAGCCTTGCCGATCTGAATTAAGCGGGCAGCCGGCGCAAATAAATGTAAAAAGCGAAAGAGACGGACTCTTTCGCTTTTTTGTCGTGTGTACCTCCGAAATCTGCTTTTTTCGGAATAACTTATGCGCGAATGCGGATAATAACGTTACAGGAGCATTGATTCAGAAAGGTTTGGCGGGAATATGAAAGCAACAGGCATAGTTCGCAGAATAGATGATTGCGGTATAATAACACAAAGAGGATTATGCCGCATAAACACCGGGGTTTTGCTGATTTTGTCCAAGAATTAGGTTCGAGGCCCGGGCATGATTCGGCTTTAATATGCCCGAAAGGAGGAGCCGATTTATAGGCAGCCGAGCAAAACATATTTAATAACCTGTCACACAGAAAAGCCGAATGAGCACTGAAACTCGTTCGGCTTTTCCCTTTTTACGAGGAGGATAAGGATGAAAAAACAAGGTGTACCGATTTATTATCAGGCACTGTTCAATCCATTCCGACTGTTTTTATATAATAATATTACATACCGATCTGAACAGAAGCCCAAATGAGGGGCTGATAAGAGTCCCCGATCGTCATGCCTTATTTTTCTACCCCGTGGGAAGTAACAAAAGCACAAGAATTAAATCCATCGCTTTATAAACCGTTGCGTTTTTGCGGGGAATATGATATTATATTCTAAACAGCCAAGACCGACTGTTCCTATTTTGCGAGTTGATCCTGTTTGAATCGAGGCTGACGGTATGGATATAAGCTATAAAAAGCTCTGGAAATTGCTGATAGACAAGGATATGAAGAAGAAAGACCTGGAAGAGGCTGCGGGCATCAGCAACTATGTCATTTCCAAAATGACCAGGAATAAAAATATCACGGTTGAAACCGTGGGTAAGATCTGCAAAGCATTGAACTGTACGCCGAATGACATAATGGAATTCGCATCCGACAGTGAGCTTTGATAATGCTTTAGTATACTGTCTTTGGTAAATGCACATTCGGAATCGTCCTGCCGAGAAGCAAATAAAACCGTCAAAGGACATTCCTTGCCTACGAGAGAAAGCGAGAGATTTCCCCTATGAAACGGAATACGAAACAGCTGTTCCCTATGATCTTGGTTTTTACAATCATTGCGGCGGCCTATTCCTGCCGGATACTGGCTATGCTCGACATCGGCGGCGCTTGGATGAGTTATATCCGCGCGGCACTGTATTTGCTGCTGTTTTCCCTGTGGGGTTTTTCCCTCGACCGCCGCATTATACAGACGCAGGCGCTGCACTGCCTGCGTCTGACCGCGGCGCTGATGCTGCTGTGGCTTATTTTGCGCACGCTGAAATATGAGTTTGTCACCGACCTGACAGTGGCGCGGTACATTTGGTATCTTTACTATCTGCCAATGCTTTTTATACCGCTGCTGGGAGTGTATATTGCGCTGTCTCTGGGGAAATCGGAGGAATTCCGCCTGACCGGAAGGATCGGCGCTTTGGCAATCATTCCGACCGTGCTGTTTTTGCTGGTGATCACCAACGATCTGCACCAGCAGGTGTTTGCATTCAGCAGCGGCGTGCCGGGCGTGCCGGACAATTACGGCTATTCCCACGGCATTTTTTACTTCTGCAGCATGGGCTGGATGGTGGCGTGCATGATTTTTTCCCTTGTCCTCCTTTTGAAGAAAAGCCGTGTCCCGTGCAGCAAAAAAAAGAGGCTTGCACCGTTTGTTATAGGCTGCGCAACGGTCCTGTACGGGATTTTGTATCTGCTGGGGCTGCCGGCTGTACGCCGGTGGCTCGGGGATATGAATGTGACATTTTGCCTTTTATATGCGGCGATTTATGAAAGCTGTATACGCTGCCGGATGATACAGTCCAATACGGGCTATGTCGAACTGTTCGAGGCGACAACGCTGGCGGCGTGCATTGCGGATCGCAGCGGGAGCATCGTTCTCCGTTCCCGAGCCGCAGGGGAGGATATGGTTTGCCCGAGGGAGGGCATTCCGCTCATCCGGCCCAACGGAATACGCATTTCTTCGGCACCGATCAGCGGAGGATATGCCGTTTGGCAGGATAATGTGCGCCCGCTGACCGAACTTCGCACAAAGTTAAGCGAAAACAAGACCAAAATAAAAAACAACAAAGAGAAATTGCAGGAGGCTTATCTCATACAGAAAAAGCTGAATGAGTTGACCGAAAAAAACCGCATTTACGACGAGATGGAGGCAAGGTACGGAGAGCAGATAGCCAGGATCGGGCAACTGCTGAAACAATGTGAGGGTGCAGAGCCTGCCGAAACACAAAGCTTGCTGAAAAGAATTCTTCTGCTTGGCACTTACATAAAGCGCGATGCCAATCTGTATTTTCTCAGCTTGGAATATGAGCTTCTGCCGCAGCAGGAGCTCCGGCTGACCGTAGACGAGGCGGTGAGGGTCATGACCGTTTGCGGCACAGAATGCAGTGTGGCCTATCATACAACAAAACCGATGCTTTCGTCAGAGGTGGCGCGGCTGCTTGATCTTTTGAAGACCGTGACGGAAGCGGCGATAGGCGGGCTGTACTCCATGTTTATTTCCGTGTCCGACAGCGAAATGGATCTGTCGGTGGAGTGTGCCGCCGAGCTGTCCGATTTGGCTTCTCCGGATGTAACGGTTCAGCGGGAGGACGGTTTGTGGCTTGTGCGCACACGGATAGGAGGTGGGAGCGGTGCATAGAATAAAACACCTGGGCTTTAATGCCATCAAAGAGAGCTTTGACCGGCTTCCCACTGCCACATGTTTTTTTGATCGCACGGGTAGTATCGTTCTCTGCAACCGGCAGATGTATCACCTGAGCCGACAGCTGCTTGACAGCGATATGCAGTATTTGGGCGAGGTGGAGGAAGCGCTGTCTGCTCTTTCGAATGGCATTGTACAGATCCCGGATGTAGAGAATACTTATCGGTTTCCGGACAAAAAGGTATGGAGATTTGAAAAAACCGAGGTAACCGATCGATATGGGGAGAGCTATATACAGCTCACCGCCGCCGACGTTACCGAGCTGCAGCGTGCTTTGGTGCAGCTTACCGATGACAGCAGAAAACTGGAGGAGGATTCGGAGAAGCTGAAGCAGCTTTCCGGTAATGTCGGGGCATTGGCGCGGGAAAAGGAGCGACTTGACGCAAAATCTTCCATGCACGACAACCTTGCCGCCTGCATTACACTGACGAAGCAGTACATAACAGGAGAATTTGACGGTATTGATGCGGATGTTGTGTGCCGTGAATGGGAGAAAGTTATTACCTTTCGGGATGCGATCGGTCTGTCGGCAAAGGAAAAACTGTTTGACAGTGCAAAGACCGGCGGTGTGACCGTGAGGATAAGAGGCGAAGAACCGACGGGCGGTGAGGCGGAGTTGATGTACACCGCCATGCAGGTCTGCCTGAACAATGCCATTCAGTATGCCAAGGCCACGGAGATTTCTGCAAACATTTGGAAAAACGAGTGCAGCTATACGGTGGTGATTCGCAATAACGGCAAGCCGCCGGAGAGGGAGATCGCCGAGGGCGGTGGTCTTACCAATCTGCGCCACAGGATAGAAAATTCGGGCGGAAAGATGACAGTACAGAGCTTACCGGAGTTTTCTTTGGTGATCGAGATGCCGAAGCATGGAAATTCGGGGGGTAACCTATGGCTATAAGGAAAATATTGATCGTTGAAGATCAGGCACTGGCGAGAACGTATCTGTGCTCCTGTGTGGAGAAGTGCACAGATTGCGAGGTCGCGGGCACGCTGACACGTGCTGATGCAGCACTTTGCCGCTGCGGCGAGGGTCACATTGACCTGATTCTCATGGATATATGCACCGAAAGTGACTCGGACGGTCTGACCGCTGCCGAATCGATCAAGAAGCTCTATCCCAGGATAAAGATCGTTATGGTGACCTCTATGTTGGAGGGACGATTTCTTGATCGGGCAAAAAAAATCGGCGCCGACAGCTTTTGGTATAAGGATTCACCTTCGGGTGACCTTGTGAGCGTTATCGAAGGCACTCTTTCGGGCAAACGCTTTTGGCCTGACAGCGTTCCGACTGTCCGGCTCGGCAATACGCTTTCCAGCGAGCTGTCCGACCGAGAAATGGAGACTTTGCGCTTGCTCTGTGAGGGAAAAACCAATGCCGAGATCGCCGAAAAACTGAATTTGGCAGAATCCTCGGTGCGGACCTACATTAACCGAATGCTGGAAAAAACAGGCTATACGAACCGCAACCGTCTGATGATTGCAGCCGTCGGCAAACGCATGGTGGTACCCGGGAGCTGGCTGGAAGAACATAACGAGACCTGATATATATGCAACAAACGATGCGGTACATGCATTTATATGTATTCGCGCAAAGCCGCCCGGCTTTTTATAAGCCGGGCGGCTTTGCTGTTGTCTGAAGTGAAAATGGCCATGCGTTCGCATTTTATTTACAATTCAGGCGGCTTTTGTCCCCACTTTTGAGGACAGACAGAGCCTTTTTTTCTTGATATAATGATGTCGGAAAATAAGATGAAGCAGATTCATCGGATATATCATGAAGGAAGAGGAGGAGTGGTTTGATGAAAAAAATCGTGGTCGATATGCAGAATTTTCTGTTCGCCGATTCCATAGCCGCTGCTTTCAAGAATTCGAACTATGATATCGACGTGATTCGTGCGGAGACACCGCAGGATACCGTCGAACTGTGCCAAGTCTACAAACCGTTTGTCCTTGTAATGGAAGTTACCGCCTATACGCCCTGGCTGCTCTGTGAAAGGATGAAGCTGCGGGACGAGGTAAAGGCGACGTGTCCCGACTGCAAGATAGCCCTCATCGTGGATTCCAACACCGAAAAACAGGCGGCAAAGGATATCCGGGATGCGAAGAAAAACGGTATGATCGACCAGTTCTTCTATGGCTCTATGACCGCTGAATATCTGATGGATCAGATTTATGCGATGTAACAGCGACACAGTGAAAGTGGGGTTAAGTACAGTGAGAAAAAGAAAATGGCTCAGCCTTCTGCTGGCAGTGATGATGCTCGTATCCGCAGTGCCCCTGTCGTCGGTGGCGGCCGATGCAGCAGATGGCACGGTGGAGGTTTCTACCTGGGAGGAGCTGAAAAGAGCGCTGGAGTACACGACAAAATGCTCGGTGGTAAAGGTTATCGCGGACATCGAAACAAAGACTCTGAACGGACACACCGGTCTGCATCAGGACAACATCATCTTCATGACGATGGCCATGGACAAGGCGCTGGATCTGAACGGACACACCGTCAATGCGTATGTGAAATACTATTCGGAGGTCGGGCAGGGGTATCTGATCAGTATCAGACACAAGGATGCCCGCCTGACCATCCGCGACAGCGTGGGGGGCGGCGCCCTGATCGGCGAGTTTAATCAGGAATTTTACTTTCAGTTCATCGATGTGCATGGAGGCACGCTGGTTATGGAGAGCGGCACGGTCAAGATGCTGTGTCCCTCCAAAGATAATCAGTATCAGAAGTGCGCCATCAGTGTCTCCGGTACGGCGATCTTTAACGGCGGCGAGGTACTGACGCAGGTGACCAGTCCCGGAGGAGAGAGGGAGGAGCGGTATCTTTCCCGCCGGTTGCAAGCCATTCGGGGGGAAAGCGGCGGCAGCGTCACCATCAACGGCGGCACCTTCGACCGGGTGGTTTTGCACAGCACCCCCACGCCGGAGAATCGGGGGAAATATGAGCTGGTGGTAAACGGCGGCTTTTTCCGGCAATCCATCGCCCAGATATTGGTTGGGGATGTGTATGCCAGCCATCTTGACCATCTGACCATGCAGATCAACGATGCGTATTTCATGCGCACCACCGATAAGCTGGACCCGTGCCGTCTGGTGATAGGCGGGAAGATGAAAAACTTTTATGACAGAAACTGGGATTACGACTTACTTTATAACGATATTCCGGGCGCGACCCTGGATGATGCGAAGACTATGATGTGGGGTCTAGTGCCGCACCTTATCAGTGAAAACGGCGCGGTCTTCACCGATGTACACGACGGAAACGGGTATGTGCGGGGCAATATGCGCCGGTCGGTTGAAAACGGCGGGCCGACCATGGCTTTCCAGGGCACGTCGCTCGGCGTGCAGGGCAGCATAGCCCGGGTGATCTCCAACGCCTACGGCGTGAAGGAGGTCTTGCTGGACGGTGAGCCCATGGCCTGCGGCGAGCGAGGCTTCAGCGCACCCCAGGTGGATACCACCGCAGAGAGCGAGCATCGGGTGACGTTTGTTATGTATCCGATTTCCTCTATGCTGCGTGTGCTCGGGTACAGCTATTCCAACGAATATTCCACCGGATATATTCGGATGCTCGTTAGTGACCACCATACGGGGTATGGCATAAACGAGGGCTATGATTCGCTTTCGGCAACATCTTCGGATGATCTTGCCTTTACGATCAACAGCTTCGTTTATGATTTTTATATCCGCGATATATCTACTAAGATCCGTACAAACCTTACGGCGAAAAAGCAAAACGGAGAGTATGCCGGAGCATTTGTGGCTTACGGATATGTGAAAGACAGCGACGACAAGAGTAAATTGGTTGTCGATCCGTTTGCCGCAGATGTTGTAAGGGATATATTCCGGTGGAAAATCGAAGGGCTGAGTCCGCAGAATATTGCCGTGCGTCTGAATGAACTCGGCATCCCCTCGCCTGCGGAGTATAAGCGGCTGAGCGGAAGCAATTACAAAACAAGCTTTCAGACATCTTCAAAAGCCATATGGAGTCATGTTTCCGTAAGGCGCATCGACTTCAAGGACGGCATACTGACGCAGCAGGAATATTTGCTTGCCAGAGATGTCTATCAAAGGGAAATCTCCGCATATGAAAGCGAATTGCAGGAGCTTCAGGCAATTAAGACAAAAACCAAGGTGACTGAAACAGGCGCCCGAAAATGGAATCGGCTCATTTCACGCTATTATAAGGCGGAAACGGTGACCGAAGAAATGGTCGAGGCAATGGTTGATGAGATCCGAGTGAATACTGACGGCTCTTTGGACATTCGGTTTAAGTACATGCCTGAGTTTGAGGAAATGTTCAAGGAGTGCGAGCGAATCAGAAAGGAGGTTGCCTAAATGCCGAAAAAACAGATTGCCGTGTATCTCAGGCTATCGCTTGAGGACACCGGCGCGAATGATGAGAGCAACAGTATTACGGCCCAACGCGGCATTATCGCTCAGTTCATTCAAGGGCAGCCTGAGCTTGCTTCCATGAAGACGGTCGAGTTCGTCGATGACGGATATTCCGGGACGAATTTCGACCGTCCCGGTTTTAAGCGGATGATGGCGATGGTGCGCTCCGGTGATATTTCCTGCATCATCGTGAAAGACCTTTCCCGATTTGCGCGAAACTATATTGAAGCCGGCGATTACCTTGAGCACATCTTTCCATATCTCGGCATCCGGTTTATTGCGGTCAATAACCATTACGACAGCAATCAGTTTATCGGGACAACGGGCGGTATTGATGTTGCCTTCCGAAACTTTATGTATGAGATGTACAGCGTTGACATCTCGAAAAAGGTAAAAGCATCTCAGCATATGCTGATGAGAAACGGCCGGTATGTCAGCAATTGCCCGTATGGGTACACAAAGATCAAAGGGCAAAAGCACCATATGGTGCCGGATCCCGAAACTTCGCCCATTGTGCGAGATATTTTCCTGTGGGCTATTGAGGGAAAGAAATCCACGGAAATTGCCCGTATCCTTAACGAAAAGCATATTCCGACGCCGATGCAGCATAAAAAGCTCTCACGGCAAGGTATGGACAACGATGCGATGTGGAGTCATCAGGCGGTGATCCGAATCATACGGGATTATAAGTATACCGGAGCCATGGTGTCCTTCAAATGCGGAAATGAAACCATTCGGGCCAAGGTGCAAAAACGGTATGCGCCGGAGGATTATGTGATAAATGAGGGCATACACGAACCCATCGTAACACACGATGAATACTACGCAGCGAATGATACTCTGCGGAAGGTGAAAAAGTACGATGTTGTCAGAACCGACCGCCGTGACCGTGTTTACTACTGTGGGCACTGCGGCCGCAGGCTTCGCAAGACCTTTGGCTCGGACGAATATTATTCCTGCGCTACGCCGTTATATATAAGAGACGCTCCGTGTGCAGGCATTCATTGGAGCCGGACAAATATAGAGGATGTTGTCTTCACCACATACAAACGACAACTGCAAATCGTCAGCGAAGAATATCGCAGGACAGTAAGTGAAAAGCAGCCGGATAAGCTTGTCCCTCTTCGGGCAAAGCAAAAATCCCTCCGCGTTCAGCTCGGAGGGATCGGTGGGAAGGTTGCATCACTGTATGAGCAATTCCGTTCCGATGAAATATCCCGAAATGCTTTTCTCGAAAAGAAAAGCGCTCTTTCAGAGGATAGGGACAGACTCCAGACGGAGTTATCACGAATTGAGGATGAAATCGAAAGCCTGCTGCAAAAGCAGAAAGAAAGCAACACGGCAATGAATGCGATCAAAAATATCGCCGCTGCAGCAGATGAGCCGGACGATAAACTCCGGGAAAGAATGTACGACGATATAGATCGCGTCATTGTTTTTGACAACGAAAATCTGAAAATTGAATGGAAGTTTGATGTTGCCTTTCAACTTTCATGACCATGTAAAAGCCGGCTTTTCGCTGGCTTTTATGCTGTTTTTGTGTTATAATAACACAAGGGTTGTTTTTGCGGAAAGTCCGGAAACCCTTGATATATAATGGTTTTTAAGAATTTTTGGATTCTACTTGACACAAGCAGATGATCTCGGCAGGATCGTGATACCGAAGGAAATACGCCGCACGATGCATATCAGAGAGGGCGACCCGCTCGAAATATACACCGATAACTCCGAAGGGGTCGTATTCCGCAAATACTCCCCTGTCGGGGGATTGAGTGATATATCCGAAAGCATTGCAGATTCGATAAACCGGGCGTGCGGGGTGCCTGTCGCAGTGTGCGACCGCGACCGTATCGTTGCCGCGGCGGGTGCCGGCAAAAAGGAATACGCATCTCAGCCGATATCCGGTTCGCTTTCCTCGGTGATAGCATCGGGAAAGAGCTTTTCCGCTTCGGCGGAACAAACCGTGAATATCGTGGAGGGTAGGGGCAGCGTAAGCTGTCTTTCTCCGATACTTTCGGGCAGGGATGTGATAGGCGCCGTCATTTCGCTGCAAAACGGGAAAAACGGCGGCGAGATCGAAAAGAAGCTTATAGAAACCGGTGCATATATACTTTCCGGCAGGGCCGATTATTAAAACCTAAGAGTTATCATAACGAAAAGCAGCGCTCACACCGTTTGGCGGCGGGAACGCTGTTTTTATATTCGTTTTGCATTTTTATGCCGCGGTTCTTTTCAGCCTGCCGATAAGCGCAAAAGCTCCCATTGCGGCAAGGTTTACCAGAATGACCGCCGGGCCGGTCTGCAGGCCGAAAAACGAAGCGATGATAAACCCGATGATAAAGCAGGAGGCACTCACTGCCGCGGAGGCGGCGACAACGCTTTTGAAGCTTTTGAACAGCCGCATTGCAGTGAGCGGCGGGAACACCACGAGAGCCGATATCATCAGCGCACCGAGCATACGCATCCCGATAACGACTGTGACAGCCGTCAGGAGCGCAAGAATGATATTGTATCGCCCGGATCTCAGCCCGGATGCTTTTGCAAAGGCTTCGTCAAAGGTCACGCAGAATATGCGGTTGTAAAAAAGAAGAAAAAGCACGGCTACGGCAACTGTTAGGCATACCGAAAGTATAAGGTCTTTGTCGGTTATGGTCATTGCGCTGGATTGCCCGAAAAGCGAGGAGCAGACATCCGATGACATTCCGGTCGTGCGGTCGTAAATGAAACGCCGACAGCCATAGAGGCGGTGGAGATAAGCGCTATTGCCGCATCGCCCTTGATACGGCTGCTCTGCGATAGCTTCAAAAGCATAAAAGCGGCTGCGACAACGATGGGGATCGAGATCTCGATCGCCTTTTCGCCGCTCAGGTCAAGCGCCGTTGCAACGGCAAGTGCGCCGAATCCGACATGGGAAAGCCCGTCGCCGATCATGGAATAGCGCTTCAGCACAAGGCTCACGCCGAGCAGTGCCGCGCAGACGGAGACAAGCAGCCCGACAGTCAACGCCCGCAAAAGTATCTTCAGTATGAACGGCTGTGCGATAAGCTCGGATATGCTCATTTTGTATTACCTCCGAAAAAGCCGATGCCGATATCGGAATTCAGGTATTCCTCCCTGGTGCCGCAAAATACCGGCTCGTGGCGGAGGTGGAGTATGTGTGTCGCGCATTCAAGCACTGCCGCCGGGTCGTGCGTAACGGCGATGACCGTCAGCCCGTGTTCGCGGTTCAGGTGCTTTATCAGCGAATACAGCTCGGCAGTGGCGACCGGGTCGAGCCCGGTTGTCGGTTCATCCAGAACAAGCAGCCTTTTTGCCGCGCAAAGTGCACGGGCAAGCAGCGTGCGCTGCTGCTGTCCGCCGGAAAGCTCACGGTAACAGGTGTCGGCAAGTGTATCTATGCCGAGCAGACGCATATTTTCCTCCGCCGCCGCGCGGGAGCTTTTTTTATAAAAAGGCGATCCGTTTTCGGGAAGCGTTCCGGAAAGAACTATTTCGCGCACCGTTGCGGGGAAGTCCTTCTGAACCTCGGTCTGCTGCGGCAGATAACCGACCCCGCCGCGCCCGTGCGGGAATTCCACGCGCCCGTCCGCTGGGCGTATAAGCCCGAGCAGCCCTTTGGTAAGCGTGCTTTTTCCGCTTCCGTTTTCGCCGACAATACAAAGCAGCTCTCCTTCGTGCAGTGCGAAGGATATGTTGCGTGCTACGGTAACGCCGTCATAGGCGAAAGCGAGTTTGTCCGCTTTCAGTATGGTATTCACTCAGCTCACCGCCTTTTTCAGATTTTCAAGATTTTCGCGCATTATGGAAATATAGGCCTTTCCCGCCGCAAGGTCGTCCTTCGAAACGGTGTGGCAGGAATGGAACAAAAGCTTTCGGCAGCCCGTCGCCCCGCATATCACATCCGCAACGGCTTCGTTCGAGAATTCGACATAAAACACGGCGCGTATATCGAGCTCCTTTATTTTCCGAATAAAGAAGGCGACGGTTTCGAGCTTGACCTCGTTATCGGCAGAGCAGCCGTTGAAGGCGGCGTAGTAATCAAATCCGTATTCGGCGGCAAAATAACGGAAAGGGAAGCGCTCGGCAAAAATCAGCGTTTTCACCCGCGCTTTTTCGGCGGTGTCGCGGAAATCGGCATCAAGAACACCCAGCTCGCGTATCAGTACATCGGCGTTGTTCATGTAATAATCGGCGTTGAGCGGGTCCGCGGCGGACATTTCCTCCGCAATTCGCGCCGCTATCGCGGCAGCGTTGCGCGGGGATGTCCAGACGTGCTCGTCGGTTTCGGGTTCGGTGTGCGCGTGCCCGTGCTCCTCCTGCATTCCCTCGGTTTCGGCTTCTTCAAGCAGCGGAACGCAGTCAGTCAGCTTCAATACCCGTATATCGTTTTCGCAGAGCGAGATGACCTTGTCGCACCACGCATCTATACCTCCGCCCGCGGCAATAAAAAGCCCGCAGGAGTTTATTGCGGCAAGATCTTCGAGCGTCGGCTCGTAATAATGCGCTTCGGAGCCGGGCGGGAGCAGCATTTTCACATCCGCTCTGCCGCCGGCTATCGTCCGCGCGAAATCGTATTGCGGGAATATCGTCGTGACAACCGTCAGCCGCCCGCTTTCCACCCGCTGCGCGGAACAGCTGCCGAGTGCCGCGGCTGTAATAAATGCCGCAAATATCACGGCAAAAAACCTTTTCATCATTTGCTCCAAAAATGAAATCGGGACTCAATCTCAAATCCCGAACGGAAGTATATCATATTCCGCGCCGTTTGTCAACCGCAGCATGGGCGAATTGACACGGCGGCTTCGGCGAACGAAGGGGTGAACGTAATGGCAAGACTTCTTTGCGCGGTAAACTCATTTGCGTTTTCGAAGCTCCCTTTGTACGCTTATTATACCGTCGAAAACGCCCGCAGGTCGACCAGGCTCGGTCTTTATATCGCAAAAACGCTCACAAAACGTATGGGCGGCGATATACGTGCGGTATACGGCGGTATGCTTGAAACAACCGTTTCGTTTCCGGCCTTATAAAATATCCGTGCATGTATAAAAAACGGCTGCGGCGGGAGTACTTCCCCTGCCGCAGCCCTGCTGCTTTTTTTGCCGTTTTTTCACAGCTTGGGCGTGAAATCAAAATCAAGCCCGCCGTATGCGTTTCTTTCGATATTGATGTGCGGCGGGTTATCGCCTGCCCATACCGGGTCGCTCGCCGCCTTTTCCGCCCATTTGTCGTAATATCCGAGTATTTCGGATTCAAATCGCTCCTATGCCGCTGCACGCGCAGCCGC
>USHI01000011.1 GCA_900554405.1 uncultured Eubacteriales bacterium
TAATCATTTACAAAAACCGCAGAGATCTGATATTCCCCCGTTTCCAAAAAAAGCGGGGCCGTGTAGATCAGACTATGCTCATCCGGATCGCTTCCATCAAAGGTGTAATAAATTTTCCCTGTGGTATTGGCGCTCAGCTTGAGCATCAGAACCCTGTCATAATCTCCTGAAGGATAATCAAGCTGGGGCTCTAAAGCCATATAGTTTTGGAAATGATTTTGGATCTCCTCCTCCGTACATGCCTTTAACAGTCTGCTGATCTCCTCGTATTTTCCCTGGCTGTCATAAATGGAGACAATGCGCTCATAGGCTTTTTCAAGCTGGTCATAGGTAAGCTGCTTCCGCTCTATCATATTGAGCAGAAGAAAAAGAGCCTGATCTTCTTCCTTGAGCTCCAGATAATAATCCGCTTCCAGAAAAACCGCATCTACCCCATTGCGATCCAGTTCCTGTGCTCTCTCCAGATAGTCGATGGCTTTTTCATAGGAACCATCCTTCGCATATTTCCTGGCCTGCTTCACATGATAATCATAAGAATACCGATGGTAGAAAAAAAAGCCTCCAAGCAGCGTCAAAACAGTCACTGCGGAAAAGACTGCTATCCAGGTGACAAGCAGCCTTTTCCGCTCCTGTGATCCTTCGGAAGATCCCTTTGTGCTTTGCGCCTCTGCATCCTTAGCGCTTCCCTTTTCTCCTTCGATCTCCTCGCCCACGCTTGAGAGCGTTTCCCGTATGCTGTTTTCAATTTCCGGCTCAAAATCAGGAACCATCTGTATTTCCCTGCCGCACTTTTCGCAGGAATCTGCCGTTTCCGGATTTTTGTTTCCGCAGCAGCAAAGCCAGGCTTTTTCGTTAAAGCTGGGCATAACAACGGTGGGATAATACGGTTCGAACTTGTCATACACGTTCACACGCGTATATACAAGCTTGGAGATATTATCCAGCTCGCTGTACCTTTCGGGGTTGCCGGACACGATAACTCCCGGTTCGTCGACAGAGCCGTCGGCATACACAACACGGCGCAGCAGTATATCATACTTTTTGAAATAGCTTTCCGGGATCGGGATATACACGCAGGAGCCGAAGCATTCACTTTGCTCCACCGCGCCTTTTTTGTTTGAATCGCGCAGGCGCATCGAGCGCCCGTTTTTTGAAATAATGCCGAAATTAAGATGCTCGCGGCAATAGGTGAAATCTATATGGGTGTAAGGAATATTACCGTTCAGATACAGCGCCAGCCGAATATCGAGCCTTGTTATCGGCTTTTCGGAGACGTTTTTGAAGATAAAGGAGGCAAATATCTCGGTCGTTTCGCGGTCGGCAAGGATATAGCTTTCCGTCAGCTCGACAGGGCAATTTTCCAATACAAAGGGGTAATCGGTATACTTTACCACGCGCAGCGAACGGAGCCGATCCTTTCTCTGGCGCATTATATATTCCTTTGCGGGTTTACTTTGCTTCACGGTAAGAAAACCTCCCTCCCCGTTTCGGTTCAATAAAGGAAATAATCCTCCGGGTCGGCAAGAATGCCTTTGCGGGTATAGGCATCCACCCATTCAAAGGGTGTTCCGTCGGGGTTATGCAGGTTGCAGCCCTGTGCATATTCGATACGCTTGTAGGAAACCGAAAGCTCGAACTCCTTCGGCAGCGTGAATGCCTGCATTTCGCCCAGCCGACCGCAGGCGCGGGTGACGGCTGCGTAAATATCATCGCACACCGCATCCGGGTGGCGGCTTATGCAGCTGTTCCAGGCAAGCGCCTCCTTCGTGACAACGGTTTCCGCCCACGGGAAGCTTTCGGCAGCCTGAGCAACGCATATATCGTCCGACGAAACAAACATGGTCTTTACCCCGCGCTTCCCCGCGATAGCGGCATCAAGCTGCAGCTCTCCGACAGGCTTGCCGTTTATGCGGTGGCTCGTGAATGTCGAGGAGGAATAAACGTGCGCCAGAGTAGCCTTCGGTACGTCATACGCATGATAGCCGATAAACAATACTCCGTCGAAGGAGCTGTCCATCCCCGGGAAACGCACGCGGCTTCCGGCACCTATCGCGATACGCACGCGCTTGTCCAGCATGCCGTATTTGAGGTTTACGCCGGTACCGTGGCAATCCCAAACGATAACATCATTTGCCCCGTTATCGAAAAGCGCGTTCACCGCAGCGGAAGCCTCCCGCGTGCCCTGCAGGGCAGCAAATTCATAATCCCGGCTTTCCGCAAGCCCACGCCCGTATGCCCCGACAACGCAGGCAAGCCCTTCGAGATCGACCGCAACAACAAATTTTCCGTTCATTACAACTCTCCTATTGAAAACAAGATGTGTTTGTAGTACAATTTCTTATGCGCCGTAATAGAAGCCGGCTTTTTTCGCAAGCTTTATCACGCCGAAACGGTGGCAGATCAGCACACCGGCAACGGCACCGACAGCCGCCTGCAATATCTGATACGGCAGCTTCAGCAGTGCATATTCAGGCGTGCTGTAAATATACGCTCTGCCGAACGAATAACCGGCGACCATTATAACGGCACCGGCAAAAACGCCGAGCGACGATGCGGCAAGCTTGTGCGATTTGAGTGCATGATGTGCTATTATCGAAATGACTGCTGCCTGCACGCCGTGTGTTACGAGCGAAACGAACATCGGCGCCGGATAAAAGAGCAGATCGCCGATAAACGAACCGACACCGCCCACGATAAACGCCGATATCGGATCCAGCACGAGCGATGCGGTACAAATTGCGATATCATTCATATACAGGTGCCCGCCCGGAACCGGGACGGAAAACACCGAGGAACTGAGGACGATATTCACCGCCATGAACATCGCGGTGATACAAAGACGTAATGTAAGATTTTTCGTTGTGTTTTTCATGATGACCTTAATAAACCTATTTTTTATAATGATCGGAGAGAGTAATGGAAAAGGATAAGCTGAGCGAAATACGCCTGTTTGTGCTTGATATGGACGGCACGATATACCTTGGCGAAAAGGTGCTGCCCGGTGCGATAGAATTCGTGAAAACGGCACGCAAGCGCGGGAAGAAGATCGTGTTCTTCACAAACAATGCCTCCCGCAACCCGAACGATTATGTCGAAAAGCTTTCGAGGCTCGGGTTCGACGCAGACCGCGGGGATATTGTCACTGCAGGCGATGTCACGATCGACTTTCTGAAACGCTTCCGCCCCGGCAAAAGCGTTTATCTTGTCGGCACGCCGGCATTGGAACGCTCGTTTTGCGAAGCGGGAATATGTATTTCCGAAAAATCGGATATCGTTGTCACGTCATTCGACACGACACTCACCTACGAAAAGCTTGTTATCGCCTGCGATCTGATCCGTTCCGGCGCGGAATTTCTTTGCACGCACCCGGATTTCAATTGCCCGACCGAAAACGGCTTTATCCCCGACAGCGGCGCCATCGCGGCGCTTGTCACCGCCTCCACCGGCGTGAAACCGAAGTATTTCGGCAAGCCGTACAAGGAAACGGCGGATATGATATCGCATCTTTTCGGTGTTCCCTTTTCGGAAACGGCGATCGTCGGCGACCGGCTTTATACCGATATCGCGCTCGGGCGCAACAACGGGCTGATGTCGGTGCTCGTGCTTTCCGGCGAAACAAAGCCGTGCGACGTGAACGAAACGAACGCCCCGGATATCACGCTGGGCGGGATCGGCGAGATCATTCCTTATTTGTGAAATAACCGAGCTTGATCCCGTTTACCGATTCGCCGCGCGGCACGGTGACAACGACACCGAAGCAGCGTTCGGGTATCGCGGAGAGCGCGATATAATCCAGGCTTTCGCCGCAAAGCCGATATATTGTATTTTCGGTATTCTCCCCCAGCGGGAGAATACTTTTTATTATCCCCGCGCGTGCGCGGTCGTAAAGATAATATTCGAGCTGCGCATGATGAGCCTTGTCGGGAACGCCGTCGCCATCCGTGCGGACCTTCAAAAGATATACATAATCACCGTCGTCGCACTTCGGGCGCGGAACGGCAACGGAGCTTTCACCCCCGGCAACAAACACGGAGCGCACCGGAAGATACCTTGCCGCCAGCACCGCATTGAAATACCCGAGCGCGCGTGCGCAGACTGCCGCGGTACCGCCATCCAGCGAAAATCTCAAAACGTTTCCGCCCTCTACTGCGGAACAGCAGGTATACGAACAAACTGCACGATATGTCGAAATATAATCGCAGTAATGCTCGCCGCGAAGCTCGACGGATTCCGGTTCGGAACCGAAAACCCTTGCCCGCGGAGCGCTCGCGTTCAGAGCGCCGTTTTCGAGAATGCCGATATTATCGCTTCCTACGATACTGCCGCATTTCTTCGGTTCCAGGCCGAGAGAGATGCACTTTTTATAAAGCCGCTGCGCCTTTTTACGCGGGGCAAGTATATAACGCTTGGATTCGCATTTCGCCACGCTCCCGCCGGCTTCGCCGATATCAAATAATATGCCGTTGTGCACCGAAAGAAGCGAATACACGCCCTGAACAGAATATTTGAACAGCACGTTGGGGATATATTTTCCCTCTTGCGCATCAAAGCAGTAAATATCGGTGTCCGCATATTCATACAGCCCTTTGCGTTTGAGCACCGATTCCGCCGCGGTGATGATATCTATCGGGCGGAAGGCATTCCCGACACCGACATTATCGATAAAGCTCCCGAAGGCATCGCGCAGACGTGTATCGCTTATGCTCACCGAGCCGACCGGGGTGAACAAAACGCTTGCCTTGCCGGAACACACGCTTTCCAGAAAATCCGCGCATTTGCCCTCGCCGAACGGGTTGGCAGCCGGCTCCGCGCCGGTATCCGGGCTTTGCTCCGGCTGTGCTTCCGGTTGTATTTCCGGCTGTATTTCCGGCTGTATTTCCGGCTGTGTTTCCGGCTGTGTTTCCGGCTGTATTTCCGGGGCGCACGTGCTTTCCTCCTGCGCACCGGCAGCGGATTCGTTATAAGAAATATCTTTATTTTCTTCGTTCATTGAGTCATTCTCCTTTTTCTGCTTTGCAAACAAGAATCCCGTGTTCGGCGGACAGCGCCTCGACGGTAACGATATCGCCGACAGAAGCGGCTGCGGACTCGAATTTCGCCTCCGCATAACCTTCCGTATGCCCGTATGCAGTGCCCGAAACCACCTTTTCTATAAGAACCTTCACATCGCTTCCGATCATACCGGAAAGTATCCTGTCCTTCACCGCATCGGATGCCTGAATAAGCCGCGAATTGCGTTCGCCGCGCACCGCGGGGGGAATCCTGCCGTCCATTGCGGCGGCAGGCGTTCCGGGCCGTTCGGAATACGGGAAGGAATGCACATGGAATATCGAAAGCTCTTCGACCCCGCGAAGCGTTTCGAGGAAATCCTCCTCCGTTTCGCCGGGGAATCCTGCGATTATATCCGCGGAGATCATGCAGCCGGGTATATATTCCCGCGCTGCGGCGATACGCTCGAAAACGAATTCCTTTGTATACGGTCTGCACATCCGGTGCAGCACGCTGCTGCATAACGATTGTATGGAAATATGCAGGTGCGGCATGAACTGCGGGCATTGTGCGACAGTTTGCAAAAACCTTTCGCTCAATATTCCGGGCGAAAGCGAACCGAGCCGCAGACGTTCCAGCCCCGGCACCGCGCAGACAGCTTTCACAAGCTCGTGCAGAGGCACGGAGTTATAAGCCGCGACTTCGATACCGGTAAGTATTATTTCCCTGTAACCCGCTGCGACAAGCCGCTTTGCCTCGGCAACGACGTCGTCCGCAGGACGGGAGCGCACGCTCCCGCGGCATTGCGGGATAATGCAATAGCTGCATTTGCCGTTGCAGCCGTCCTGTATTTTGATATATCCGCGGCATTCGGAAAACAGCAATTCGCTGCCGTCGATATGCATTTCCTCATACGGCGCGCCCGCAAGACTGCAAACGCAATCGTGCAAAAGCCCGTCATCGTTGATTATTGCCTCGATCGCGCGGGCTTTATCACGGCATCCGCCGACAAATATAACGTTTTTTTCGCCGGATATAGTTTTGTTGATCTGCGAGGCGCAGCCGATGACCGCCACCCTGCCGCTTTTTGCGGCGCGGCGAATGATCTGGCAGCTTTTGCGCTCGCTTTCCGCCGTGACGGCGCAGGTATTTACAATATAGTAATCGCAGCCGCGGTCGTCGCCGCAGACATCAAAGCCGAGCGACACGAGCCTTTCGGCAAGCGCAGAGGATTCATATTGGTTCACGCGGCAGCCGAGCGTGATTATTCCGATTCTTTTTGCCATTTTTGTGCCATTTCCAATGCTTTTATATATTCCTCCTCGCCCGAAAGCATACTCACCGCTTCGAAAAGCGCCTTTGATGTGAGCGATTCGGGCAGCCCCAACGCCCGTGCGACCAGCCTGCGCCGGTATGCCGAATCCCCGGAGCCCAAAAGCCCGTCGGAATAAAACCTTGCGCGGCTCGGGCAAAACCCGCGTTCATCGATTTCGCCCACGGCATATGGGGCGAGCAGCTCGTAAAGCACCGGTTCGCTCATTCCCTCGACACCCAATATCCCGTCTGCGGATGGGTGCTCCTTGCGGCGTTCCTTACCGTATATACAGGGCGAATAGACGTTTATTATATTCCCGCGGACAATGCCTTTGAGCCGTGCACGGATAAAGTTCCCGGCGCTGTCGCTGTCGGTAAGCAATATAACCCCGCCGGAGCGCGAAAGCTTCGAAATCAGCGACCGTTTTGCGTTATCGCGGAATATGCCGAACCCGTTCAGAGCGATGACCGGAGTCGATACAACGTCGCATACCTTTGATTTATCGTATTTTCCCTCTACTATGACCGGGTATTTTAATCTCAGCTTATTTTCCATATGCACAGATCCTGTAAAACGCGTTTTCGATTATTCTGTCCGGATTACCCGAAAAGCTTTTCAGCTTGTTGTCCGCATCGGATATCCGCGCGATCGCATAGGCTATACGGCGCTTGTCGGAGCCAGCCGCGGAAGCAGCCGTCTTTTTGACACGCCACACCGGCATTTTCAGATCCGAAGCGACTTCGCTTTCGCTTCTCCCGCTTTCGAGCCCGGTTTTTACAAGCAGCATTTCGGAATAGCTTTTGGCAATCGTGCCCATTGCGGCAGTCAGCTCGGTACGCGAAAGATCAAGACTGTCGAGTATCCGTTTTGCCGAAAGCATATCCCTCCGCGCAAGCGCATCCACGATATCGTAATACTTGTAGGTGGCGTTCCCGCAGCAGTATTTATATATATCCGCCGTCTTTACGGTTCTTCCGCCGCAGGCAACGGAAAGCTTTTCCAGCTCCGAACGCAGGACATACATATCCGTGCCGCAGTATGCAAGCAGCTCCCGCGTGACAGCGGGATCGAACTTCAAGCCCTGTGCATCGAAATGCCTTGTTATCCACGCACGCAGCTTTTCCGGCTTTTCCGCATCGAAGCTGACAACGGTGCCGGTTTTTTCCACCGCCCGCACAAGCCCTTCCAGACCGCTTTTCTTTTTGCCGAGCTCCTTTTCTTCCACCGCGCCGCCGCGCAGCACAATAAGCACCGTGACATATTCCGGCAGGTCTGCAAATACACGCGCATAGCCTTCGCAATCATCCTCGGAAAGCTTGACATTCTGTATCTCGTTCACTTCGATAAGCTTTGTTTCCCACATATACGGAAGCGAAAACGCCGCCTCCTCCAGATCGTTCACGCTTTCCGCAGCGGCATTGAAGAAGGTATGGTTGAATTCCGGGAGCGGTGATGACTCCACCCGCTTGCGCAGCACGCCGGAATAATAGTCTTTAAGATATTCCTCGCTGCCGTAAAACAGCACCGCGCCGTGCAGACTTCCGATGCGTGTTTTGAGCTCGTCATGGGTTATCGACAATTATTTCGCCCCCTTTCTTTACATCAAACCTGATCCTGCCGCCGAATTCAAGCCGTTTTGTACCGACAGGAGCATTATCCCCGCGACAGTACAGCACAGGGCTTTCCAGCTTTGCGCTGCATTCCGCCGCAACGGCAATATCGCATTTGATACTGCCCGTATAATCCGCGGTGAATATGCAGATCTTCTTTTCCCCGAGACGCGACGTGAAATAAAGCCCGCCGGACCCAAGGTAATTCCCGCTGATAAGATACCCCGCACCGGGATCGTAATGCATGTCGTCATCGGAATAAAACGAAACCGTGCATCCGCGCAGGCGGGCTGTCGCAGCGATATTCCCGGATACGGATATTTCCGCGGCATCCTTCGCGGCGGGGAGCACCACCTCCCGCACGGAGATGCTTCCGCTGAAACGGTCGAACCGTTCGGCGGCGTTTTCGTCAAAACAGGTCACGATATATTTATCGACGCGGCTAAAACCGCTTTCGTACACCGGATCGGTATCGGCACGCACGCCGCTTATATCGATATAATCAAGTTCTCCCTTGCGGCAGGTAATTATATACCCGGTTTTTGCATCCGAATACTCTATAAACTGTTCGTTTTTGATATAAAACGATTCCGCAATGCCGCAGCCGAAAACCGAAACGGCAAATGCAGCCACCGCAATACCGGAGAAGATCCTTCGCCGCCTGCCGCCGAGCACGAGTGCCGCTATCGCCGCAAGCGAAAGCAGCAGCGGCAATACCGCAAACCCGGTACGCAGCGATATAACGGCGACACCGAGCGAATCCACAAGCTCGCACCCGCGGACGACAAGCCCGATGATAAACGAAGAAACCGCCGCGATAGCCGAAGCCGCACGAGGCAGAACGCCGACAATGATCGATGCGGCAAATGAAAGCCTTGTCGCAAGCGAAAACAGCGGAACAACGATAATATTGATCAGCGGCGAAAGCGTGGAGGCGGTATCGAAGCAGGAAAACAGAACCGGGAACGAAAACGCCCCGCTTGCCGCCGAAACAGCCGCCGGAACGGCAACAAGCGATACCGCGCGGCGAAGCAGCCTTGCAGACAGTGTGCCGCCGCGGAAGGCAAAGCCGATGCTCTGGAACAGCGGAGAAGCGAGTATGATCCCGAGGCAGCACAAAAACGAAAGCATCAGCCCCGCGGAGCAAAGCGAATAAGGATTTATCAGCACAAGAACGAAAAGCGCTATGAACATCGCGGTGATGCTGTCGAACCTTATAAGCACCGTTTTGAAAAGCATTACGCAGGCAAGCATTACCGCCGCCCGCACGGCACCGGGAGTAAACCCGACAACCGCGGTATAAAGCACCGCGACCGCCGCGCCGACAATGCCGCACAGCCTGCGGTTCAGCCCGAGCACGAGCAGAAGATAATAAACGGACATGGCGGTTATCGAGATATGCAGACCGCTTATCGCAAGGATATGAGATATGCCCGCAGAGCGGAAAAGCATATATATGCGTGCATCCATACCGCTTCTGTCGCCGACGGTAACGGCGTTCGCAATAGCGCGCACCGTATCGTTGCCGGCATAAAGCTTTTCGTTGCCGCTGCGTATATGCCCGCGTATGCCGTAAAGCAGACCGCTGCCCTGTTCACGCTCGGAAACGCTGCCCGAAGCGGCAAGGAAGATATCCGCAGCCCTGCACGAGCGCGATGCCGCAGAGGCATAAACAACGTTTGCGGTGATAATATCGCCGGCAATACCGTTTTCCTCGCCCGTGCGGAGGTAATAACGGATGTATTTGCCGGAGGGAACTCCGATATCGCTTTTCACAAGCTCGCAATCGTAATGATCGGATTCGGCGGAAACGATGCTCATTACCGCATTATCCTCCGCGCCGATAAACCCGGCACCGGCAGAGCCGATATCCGCCTGCAAAGCGACACGCAGCCCGCCGCAAGAAAAAGCGGCGACCGCAACCGCGACCGCCGTGGCTCTTTTGTATCGTCTGTCATCGCCGGCACGGGAAAACACCGCGCAGCAAACGGCTGCGGCGACACACAGAACAATCAAGGCGGCGCGAAGTGAGCGGATATCACATTTTTCGACGATCGTTATCCCGAAAACGATCCCGGTGATGAAAACCGTGATAACTGTCGCAAGAACGCGCTTTTTGTACAATGCCTTTATTCCTTACCCTTCGGAACGAAGAGCGGCAGCTCCTCCAGATAGGTTATATCCTTGCGGTCGATGGCATCGCCCTCCGCAAGAATGGACATTCTTCCCATGATATTACCGCCGGACTTCTTTACAAGCTCCTCGATCGCATGGAGCGATTCGCCGGTGCTTATGACATCATCCACGATTACGACCCTTTTGCCGTTCATGTAATCGGCATCCGATTTATCCAGATAAAGTGCCTGGCGCTTGGCGGTGGTTATGGACTGTACCTCGAAGGATATCGGCTCCTTCATATAAAGCTTGGGTGCCTTGCGCGCAAGGATATAGCGATTTTCGCCGAGCTGGCGCGCCATTTCATGCACAAGCGGGATCCCCTTTGCTTCGGCAGTGATAAGCACATCGTGTTCCGGTACCATCTTGCAAAGCTCACAGGCAGACCTGACGGTAAGCTCCACATCGCCGAATATTACAAACCCGGCGATATAAAGGCTGTCGTTCACCCTGCATACAGGCAGCTGCCTTTTGAGCCCAGCCACCGTCATTTCGTGATAATGATAATTTTCGGGATCTATATAAACGGTTTTCACGGTATTTATCTCCTTGTTTCAGGCAAGTTTTACGGGCAGCTTGCCGCCGCCGAGAATATGGAAATGAAGATGCTTCACCGATTGACCGGCATCCTCGCCGATATTGGTGATAACACGGTAGCCGTTCCCGAGCGAAAGCGCGGAAGCGATCTTCGGGATGGCAAGCAGCACCTTGCCGATATCTTCGATATTTTCGGCGCTTGCTTCGTCGAGCGAGGCAATATGGCGCTTCGGAACGACAAGAACATGGACAGGCGCGTTCGGGTTTATATCATAAAACGCGAAAACGCTTTCATCCTCGTAAACCTTGCGGGAGGGTATTTCCCCCGCGATGATCTTGCAGAAAAGGCAATCGTTCATTTTCACACCTCTTTATTTGATCTGGGAAGCAAGTATGCCGGATGCGGCAGCCATGGCTTCCGGAAGCCGGGAGGCATCCTTGCCGCCGCTTGATGCGCTGTTCGGCCTGCCGCCGCCGCCCCCGCCGACAATAGGCGAAACGGCTTTGAGCAGGTTGCCCGCGTGTGCACCGCTTTCAACGGCCTGCGTACCGCAGGCGGAGACGAGCACGACCTTTTCACCCGTGACAGAGGCAAACAGAGTAACCGCTTCCGGATGTGCGGAAATGATCTTATCCGCGGCATCGCGCAGCGCATCCGCGGGGAGCTGTTCGAAGCTTGCGCGCACAAGGCGAAGCCCGGAAACATCCTCCGCACCCGCATATGCCGATTCGACCGCGGCAAATGCCGCCTTGCGGTTCATGGATTCCAGTTCCTTGCGGAGCCTGCGGGTTTCCTCCGAAAGTGCTTCGGTTTTGTTTATGATATCCTCCCTGCCGGCGGATTTTACGACCTTTCCGATTTCGGAAAGCAGGGATTCCGTTCTGCGGAGTTCATCAAGCGTGTTAAGACCGGTAAGCACCTCGATCCTGCGCACGCCGGCGGCGACGGAGGATTCGGAAGCGATGCGGAACAGACCGAGCCTGCCCGTGCGGGCGACATGAGTACCGCCGCAAAGCTCCTTGGAAAAATCGCCCATGGAAACGACACGGACCTTATCGCCGTATTTTTCGCCGAAGAGCGCCATTGCGCCATTTGCGCGTGCTTCATCCGGTGACATGATATCGGTCGTGACCTCGATATCGGCAAGTATCTGCGCGTTTACGAGATCCTCGACCTCCTGCAATTCCGCTGCGGTAACAGCGGAGCCGTGTGTAAAATCGAACCTGCCGATCCTGTCGTTTACATATGAGCCCGCCTGTTCCACATGTGTGCCGAGCACCCTGCGCAGCGCCGCCTGAAGCAGGTGGAGCGCGGAGTGATTGCGCGCGATGGCTGCGCGGCGTTCGGGATCGACGGATGCCGCAGCGGCGCCCTTTTCGATCGTTCCTTCGGAAACGATGCCGGTGTGAAGGTATATGCCTTCCGGCGTTTTGCGGGTATCCGTAACGGTAAACACGCCGTTTGCCGTTCTGATAACGCCGGTATCGCCGACCTGACCGCCGCTTTCGGCGTAGAAGGGTGTACGGTCGGTGATAACAACGGCGCTGCCGCCGCTGATAAACGCGTTATCCTCGCCTTCGGAAATGATATATTCTATATTGCATTCGGAGGAAAGCTCGCTGTAACCGGTGAATACCGTCGCGACGCTCTTATCCACCATGGAAAGCGCATCGCCCGCCCAACCGGCATCTATGTTTGCCCTAGCCTCGCGGGCACGCTTTTTCTGTTCCTGCATGAGCGCGCGGAAGGCTTCCTCGTCCACCGCAATGCCCTTTTCCCCGGTGATCTCCTTTGTGAGGTCTATCGGGAAGCCGTATGTATCGTAAAGCTTGAAAACACTTTCGCCGGAAAGCGTCTTGCTGCCCGCCGCAACGGTTTCGGCAAGCATTTTATCGAGTATGGAAAGACCGGAATCGAGTGTCTGGGCGAACCTTTCCTCCTCCGCACGGATTGTCTTTTTGATATAATCCCTGCGCTGTTCGAGCTCGGGATATGCTCCGCGGTTGTTTTCGATAACGACATCGCACACGTCGCCGAGGAACACATTCTTTATGCCCAAAAGCCTGCCGTGCCTTGCTGCGCGGCGGAGCACGCGGCGGAGTATGTAACCCCTGCCCTCGTTGGAGGGGATAACTCCGTCGCCTATAAGGAAGGTGGCTGTCTTTATATGGTCGGTTATAACACGTATGGAAACGTCGTCATCGGCAGCGGAGCCGTGGTATTCCCTGCCGGATATCGCGCAGACCTTATCGAGTATGCTGCGGTTTGTATCGACTTCGAAAAGGTTGCCGACATCCTGCATGACACACGCGAGCCTTTCGAGCCCCATGCCGGTATCTATATTCGGGTGGGCAAGGCGGGTATAATTGCCGTTACCGTCGCCTTCGAACTGCGTAAATACTATGTTCCACACTTCTATAAAGCGGTCGCAATCGCAGCCGACACCGCAATCCGGCTTGCCGCAGCCGTATTTTTCGCCGCGGTCGAAGTATATTTCGGAACAGGGACCGCAGGGGCCGGAACCGATTTCCCAGAAGTTGTCATCCTTGCCGAGCCGGACTATCTTTTCCGCGGGGACACCCGTTTTGACCCAGATGTCGAACGCTTCGTCATCCTCTACATAAACGCTCGGATAAAGCCTTTCTGCGGGTATTTCCATGACCTTTGTAAGAAATTCCCACGCCCAGGGAATGGCATCCTGCTTGAAGTAATCGCCGAACGAAAAGTTGCCGAGCATTTCGAAAAACGTACCGTGGCGCGCCGTTTTGCCGACATTGTCGATATCCAGCGTGCGGACACACTTCTGGCAGGTCGTAACACGCTTTCTCGGCGGGACACGTTCGCCCGTAAAGTACTTTTTCAGCGGCGCCATGCCTGCGTTTATAAGAAGAAGGGAATCATCGTCCTGCGGAACAAGCGGGAAGGAATTCAGGCAGAGATGCCCCTTGCTTTCGAAAAATTCGAGGTACTTTTTGCGTATTTCATTCAGAGATATAGGCTGCATTTTATGTGTTTTCCTTTCGGATTTAGTTTTCTTCGGTGGATGCGGAGCTTTCTTCGGAGCTTTCGTCGGCAATGCCGAGCTTTACGGCGGGGACGGATTTCGACGTTGTCCACCGCAGGGAATTTGCTTCGCAGTATTTATAGACGGCGGAGCCCTCCGGCGCGATCAGCGCAAGCTTGTCGGAGCCGGAAAAGGCATCGGCACCGATTTCGACCTCCGCATTTACAAACGTGAGATATTCAAGCGAAGCACAGCCGAAAAAGGCGCGCGCGCCGATTTTATTGACAGAGGAGGGGATTTCGTATTCCGCAAGCGCGTTGCAATAGGAAAATGCGCGTGCACCGAAGGAACCGACCTGCCCCCGGAAGGTTACCTGCTTGAGCGAATCGCAGCAGTTGAAGCAGTAATCGGGTATATTGCTCACCCCGGAGCCGACAACTACGGTTTCGAGCATTTCGCACTGCGCAAAGGCACGCATTCCGATTTCCGTCACGCTGTCGGGTATGACTATCGAGGAAAGCCTGTCGGCACAGTAAAACGCGCTTTCGGCGATAACGGTAACGCTTTCCGGAATCATAACGGAAACGACCTTTGCCTCTGTCTGATAAAAGCAGAGCGAACCGACCTCCGTAACGGGCTTTCCGTCTATTTCGGAAGGGATTTCGGCTTCGACCGATTCCGCAAGGTATTTTGTTACGGAGATATGATCCTTGAATACGTCGTAAGCGAACTGCTCGTTTTTGAGCGATGCAAGGTAATCCGCGGGCTTTTCGGGGGCTTCGTTCCCGGTGACATACTGCTTTGCTTTGTCCAGAAGCGCATTGCAGGATGCAAGCAAAACACAAGCCAGAACAAGCACGGCGAGAAGGGTTAGTTTCTTCATATCGCGCACGATCCTTTCTATACTGTGCGATTATACCACCCGAAGGGTGATTTGTCAATTTGTATCGGGCAAAATCAGACATTTTTATTGACTTTACGGGCGAAAAAGGTTAGAATAAGTGCAACGAAACCATCAAAAGGAAGGTATTTACAAATGGACAAGGCAACTATCGCTTCTTACCGCAGGTTTTACCGCGATCAGCTTTTGAACGATGTCATCCCCTTCTGGATGAACAGCGATCTTATCGACCGCGAAAACGGCGGATATATCACCAGTGTAGACCGCGAGGGCAGATCCTACAACGACGATAAATCCGGCTGGTTCCAGGGCAGATGTCTCTGGACGTTTTCCAGGCTCTGCAATGTTTACGGCAAGCGCGACGAATGGGTCGAAGCCGCCGAGATCGGCAAGAAATTCATGGACAAATACATCGCCGACACCGACGGAAGAATGTATTTCACACTCACAAAGGAAGGCAAGCCGCTCCGCAAGCGCAGATACACCTTCACGGAAAGCTTTTATGTGCTTTCCATGGCGGAATATGCCGTTATGACGGGCGACAAGGAAGCGCTCCGCAAGGCGGAGGAATGCTTCGAAATGATGCTTTCCATATACCGCGATCCCGCGACCGATCCTTACAAGATCACTCCCAAGAGCTATGCCTCCACCCGCGCGGAACGCGCCGCCGCAAGCCCTATGGTGCTTGTTTCCGGCGCCCAGGCTCTGCGCAGGTGCGACCCCGAAAAAGCGGAATATTACACCCGTGTCGCGGATGAAATGGCAAACGATATCATCAAATACCACTACAAGCCGGAACTCGGCTGCGTGCTGGAAACCGTCGGCCCGAACGGCGAATATATCGACAACCCCGCCGGCAGAACGATCAACCCCGGTCATTCAATGGAAAACAGCTGGTTCCTTATGAACCAGGCTCTTCACACCGGCGATGAAAAGCTGCTCAAAGCCGCGCTCACCATTCTCGACCGTTCGCTCGAATGGGGTTGGGATAAAGAAAACGGCGGCTTCATATACTTCACCGACGTAAAGGGTCGCCCCTGCGAACAGCTCGAACACGACATGAAGCTCTGGTGGGTCCACAACGAAGCGCTTATCGCCACTCTGCTTGCTTACTCCATAACCGGCGACGAAAAATACGCCGAATGGTTCGAAAAGGCTCACTTCTATGCCTTCGGCCATTTTGCGGATAAGGAATGCGGCGAATGGTACGGCTACCTTCATAAGGACGGCACCGTTTCCCACACCCAGAAGGGTTCCATGTGGAAGGGTCCCTTCCATCTTCCCCGCTGCCTGATGAACTGCGAATACATTCTCGGCTGCCTCGAAGAGGGCAAAAAAGTCGGTCCGCTGCTCTGATGAAGCATATCGGAATATCTCTTTCCGCTCTTGCACAGGCGGGCACATTATCCGACGCCGGCGTTATGATCGCCTGTATCGTGATGTTTATCGGCATATCCTTTTTCGGCGTGCTTTTTATCAAAGCCGTGCAAAAGGATAAAAAAAACAGGCACAAATAGCCAAAAGCTCTTGCAGCGCAAGGCATTTTCTACAAGCCCCGGTTCCGCACCGGGGCTTTTTTCAAAAAAAATCCTCCTTTGATGTAACCGAAACGGCTCCCGAAAGGTATTATTCAATGAAAGGCGGTGAACCCGTTGGCAAGTGAAACGCTGCGCAGCGCTGACCGTGATTCGGTCCTTGCAAGAAACGCCGGTACGGTTTATCGGCTCGCTTACCTACGCACCGGCAACGTTCACGATGCGGAGGATATCATGCAGGATGTGTTCCTGCGCTATATCAGAAGATCGCCCGAGTTTGAAAGCACGGAGCACGAAAAGGCATGGTTTATCCGTGTCACGGTGAACCGTACAAGGAGCTTTTTTGCCTCGCCCTGGAAGCAGCGCGTGGTTTTTTCGGAGGAAAAGGATTTCACCTCCGAGCCTGTTGCCGCCACGGGAATTACCGAAGCCGTCGCCGCACTGCCGAAGGATATATCCACGGCAATACATCTTTACTATTATGAAAACCTGCCGGTAAAGGATATTTCGGAAGCCACGGGAAAGAGCGAATCGGCGGTGAAAGCCCTGCTGTTCCGCGGCAGAAAGCTGCTGAAGCTCGAACTCGAAAGCGAAACAGAGAAAGGATGATTTGTGTGTTTGAAGAAGAATACAAAAAAGCAATGGATGCGGTAAAGCCGTCCGAAAAGGCGCTTGCCGAAACATCCGAAGCAATGGAGGAGCTCGAAAAAAGCAGGCGCAGGGGCGCGTTCCGCGGAAGAAAGAGGTTTATTCGCGCGGCGGTCGCCGCGTGTGTTTCCGCCGTACTGATCTGCGGGGCGATTTTCACGCCGGCATTTCTGCCGGATAACGCGGCAAATGACCGGATACCGCACACATCCTCGCTGCGGCCGGCGAAAAGCGCGGAGGATATAAAACAGCTTTTCGAATTTGCGTTCGGCGCGGACGGTGATATCCGGCACGACGGTTTTTTCGTGCCGACGGACGGTATGGGGAAAAACTTCAAGCTGACACAAGAGACACAGCACACCCCGGAAGACGAGCCGGACAAAGCGCCCGACCATTCCGAAACCAATTCGCAATATGCCGCGGTACGCGAAGCGGATACAGTAAAAACCGACGGGAAATATATATACCCCCTGAACAGAAGCGCAAGCAGGATACACATCACCGCCGTGGACGGCGATAAACTGCAATCGGTTTCCGCCATAAACACCGGCGAAGGAGTGCCGACGGAAATACTTGTACGCGGAGACAGACTTGCGGTAATATCCGTTGCGGATGCGAGTAAAACGATAATACGTATTTACGACATTTCCGACCGCACATCCCCCCAATTCCTTGCAGAAAGAACGCAAAGCGGCGTATATATCACCGTGCGCGAGATCGGCGGGGCAATATACTGCGCAACCATATACGGCATCCCGCTTTACGGGCAGATCGAGGACACTGATATCGACCTCCCGCAGATAAACGGCTCCGATATCGGTTGCAGAAACATTCTTATACCGGATGAAGCGCAGTGCGCAAGCTTTTCGATAATCACCGCCCTTGATTTTGAGACCGGCAGCGAGACCGACCGGCTCGCCTTTGCGGGGGTTGCGGCAAATATCTTCGCCGCGGAAGGCAATATTTACCTCTACGACCGCAATGAAACACATACCGCCATATACCGAATAGCGCTCGAAAACGGCAAAATAGAACAAAACGGCGAGGCGGAGATCCCCGGAGTGGTAAAGGATCAGTTCTCGTTCGATGAATCCGAAGGCAGACTGCGTATCGCGACAACGCGCAGAGCCGTCGGAACGGAAGCAAAGCACAGCAACGTTTATGTTCTTGATGAGAATATGGAAACGATCGGCACAAGCGGCGATCTCGGCATAGACGAGGATATTCAATCGGTGAGATACATCGGCGATATCGCATATGTCGTCACCTTCCGCCGGACCGACCCGCTTTATGCAGTGGATCTTTCCGACCCGACATCCCCCAAAACCCTCTCCGAACTGAAAATAACCGGATATTCAAGCTTCATGCAATCCTACGGCGAAGGGCTGCTGCTGGGGATCGGCTACGAGGCGACGGATTCCGGCAAAGTTTACGGGGTAAAGCTGACGATGTTTGACGTTTCCGATCCGGAAAGCGTTTCCGCCGTTGACAGCATCGTCTATTCCTGGCTGGATGAATACGTTGCAACCGATGCGGCGCTCAACCACAAAGCGCTTCTGTGCAATGCCGGAAAAGGATTGATCGCAATGCCGTTCGAGCGTAAAACCGGAGAATCCTTTGCGGCGTTCTTCTCCTTCGACGGAAGCACGCTTTCCGAAAAGGGCAGAGTCGCGCTTCCGGATGGTCTCAGCGGCAAAAGCTCTTATATGCGCGTGCTTTATATCGGCGATCACGGGTTTTTGTGCACGGACAGCGTGATTCTTTCCTTCGGGCTCGAAACACTCGAAATTTCCGGAAATATATATCTTAACTGACCGTGCCGGAGCAGCGGCTCGCGGCAGCGATCGAAAAAAGGGGCGCCTGCTTTCATGCGCGCCCTTTTTTGCGCCCGAACGGATGAAATTCGCGCAAAAAAGACTTGCATTTATCCCGTAAACGTGATATAATACGAAGGCTTTTGTGAAAAAGCGCAAATTCACACACCGTGTATGCCCTTCCCCGGGTGCGCAGAGAGCGTTTTTGGGCGGGTAAATTCACAAAC
>USHI01000012.1 GCA_900554405.1 uncultured Eubacteriales bacterium
CTCGTTATCTTCCCGCGTGAGCGGCAGAAGTCTTTTTCCGTAACCGCCGGCAAGGATACAGGAATCGAATCTTTGCCCCTTCGGCTCTTCCATAAAAAACACCCGTCCTCTTTTTTTGATTTATTGTTTGCCGTTCGGCGCGAAATATGCGCTTACGCGATTGACAAAACGGATTTTTACGGTTATTATATTCTTACTATGGAATTAAAAGACATTATCTCACGGTTTATCATAACCGATACCGGCGGAAGAGCCGATTATTCACACGGGGGCGCGGCTGCCGTCGGCTGCTTCGACGGTGTCCATCTCGGTCACCGCGCGCTTATCGGCGAGCTTTGCGTCCGCGCAAACGAAAAACGGCTTCCCGCCGTCATATTCACCTTTTTGCCGGACGATCGTCCGAAGCAGAACACGAAGCTGCTTGCCTCCCGGCGGGGGAACCTTCGCCTGCTGGCGGCGTGCGGCGTGAACCGCGTTATCGAAATACCCTTCGGCGCCGTTCGCGATATCCCGGCGGAGGATTTTGTGCGGGATATACTGCTTCGTGCGTTCGATGTGCGGCTCGCAGTGGGCGGCTATAATTTCCGGTTCGGATACCGCGGCAGCGGCGACAACGCGCTTCTTGCAGCCGTGCTTGCCGAAGGCGGCGCCGAATGCTTTGTGACACCGGCATACACCTTCTGCGGCATACCGGTCAGCTCCACGGAAATACGCGAACGCATACACCGCGGCGATGTCCGCACGGCAAACGCGATGCTCGGGCGTCAGTATTCGTTTTCCGGTACGATAATCCACGGCAAGGGTATTGGTCACATGCTCGGGTTCCCGACAATAAACATCCACTTCCCGCAAAACTTCACCGTACCGCGGTACGGAGTATATGCCTCCGAAGTAAGGCTTGACGGTATCACCTACGGCGGCGTTACAAATATCGGCATACGCCCGACCTTCGGCGGCGACACCGTCCCCATGAGCGAAACCTTTATTTTCGGCTTTTCCGGGGATGTATACGGCAGAACCGCCGCGGTATCGCTCTGCGGCTTTATCCGCGACGAACGCCGGTTCGAAAGCACGGACACACTGAAAAACCGGATCGAAACGGACAAGATCTACGCAAAATCAATTCTTTCGGAAGGAGGCCCCGCTATTTGAAGGCAAAAAAATTCACCGCAATGATTGCGGCCCTGACAATACTTTTTACGCTTGGCGTGACACACGCCTTTGCCGAACCGTCGGATGAATCCTCCGCGCAGGTAAAGCTTGCCCCGAATATCGTTTCGGGCAACGCCGTTATCGCCTATTGCATTGATGACGGGCAGTTCATATACACCGCCCGTGCGGACGAAAAAGTCGCGCCCACCGTTGCGGCAAAGCTCGTGGCGTGCATGGTCGCATACGATATGCTTTCCGAGCACGGGCTCGACCCGGCCTCTACGGACATAACCGTTACCGCCTCGGCGATCGACAACGCCGGAAACATTTTCGATATCCGCGTGCCGGTCATGGGCTTCAAGGCGGGCGCCGTATACAAGGCGCGGGATATGTTTTCCGCCGTGCTTGTCGGCTGTGCGAACGATGCCGTGTGCGCGCTTGCATCCGACCTCGGCGACAAATATCTTTCCGGAGGCGGGATAAGCGCCTTTGTCGGCAGGATGAACGAAAAGGCGGCTTCGCTCGGGCTCACTGCGACAAAATTCGTTAACCCCACCGGGCTCGATTCGCCGATGCAGTATTCCACCCCGCGCGAAATCGCGCTGATAACCGCCGCGTTCTACAAATACGATTATCTCGTTACGCTTTCGAATGTGGAAGCCTTTCTGATGAACGGCAATACGACGGTGCGCAACAAAAACTATCTCAAATGCAATTATTATGTTTCCGGCTTTCTCAACCGCAGTGCCATAGGCCTGATCGCCGGTCAGCTCGATAAATCCGGCAATTACTGCCTTCTGACCGCATCACAGAAGGACGGCAGAACTTATATATTCGTCGTGATGTGTGCCAGCGGCATGATCGTTACCGAAAAGGACGGCAAATTCAGCTATTCGTTCGGCGACGGAAACGCCTATGCCGACATGAACGAGCTTATCGACTGGACACGGAATTCGCTCACGCTGTGCACCGTTGCAACGGTGAACGATGCCGTTGCGGAGCTTGCCGTCACGAGCGGCAAGGTGGACCATGTGCTCGTTGTCCCGAGCGAAAATATTGAACGTCTGCTTCCCGACGGCAATGTCGAAAAAACCGTGGAGGTCATATTCGACGAATCGAAGGTCACGCGCAGCGAAGCCGACGGAAAGGTCACCTATTCGCTCAAAGCTCCGGTGGAAAAGGGCGTGCCCGTCGGCAAAGCGATATATTCGCGGGACGGAAACGTTATCGCCGAAGTCACGCTTGTGACAAAATCCTCCGTGGAATCCGACTCCGCAAAAACCGCATTGGATACCATGCACGACATACTGTTTTCCAAAACCATGTCGATAATAATCAAGGTGCTTATCGGCATAATCGTCGCTTACTTCCTGTTCCTCGCCGTTACGGCGATACTGCGCACCTACCGCAGACTGAGCGGAAAAAAGGGCAGCGGCACGAAAAAGAGCCCCAAAAAGCCTCGCCCCTCGCCGAAGAATGACCCGATGGGCGACACAAAGGAATTCTGATCGGCTTGCCAAATGTGAACAAATGTTAAAATTTACAGCAGGGCATTGCTTTTGTACCTTGTTTGTGATACTATTGAGTTTAGCTGTCGGTGCCTGAATTTCGGGCATCAGTAATTGAAAGGAATTATTTATCATGACACCTACCGTTCTCGAATACATCATCGGCGCAATTCTTCTTGTCCTCGCAGTCGCTATAATCGTACTTATCAGCCTTCAGCAGAGCAAGCGCCGCGGTCTGGGCAACTCCATCGCGGGCAACGGCGCTTCCGAATCCTACCTTACCAAAAACAAGATCGCCACAAACGAAAAGAAGCAACAGAAGTGGACGCTTGTCCTTTCCATCGTCTTTGTTGTCCTCGTTCTCGCGCTTTACATAGTTCATTCCAACGGCATCGGCACCGGGAAGAGCGAATCCTCCTCCGCAGCCGAATCCTCCGTTGCCGACGTATCCGCCAAATAATCACGGCATTTTGCAAAAAAGCAAAGCCGGAAGCCCGTTTGGGCTTCCGGCTTCTTTGTTTTTGTCTGAAAAAACTTACCGCGGCAGGACAATGCGGCGGTTTTCGGGCTTGGGTGCGCGGCGGTATATCACCACTCGCCTGCCGATGACCTGCACCGGTTCGCACCCGAGCGCATCGCAAAGCGCCTGCATAACGTCCTTTGCGCTTTCGGGGCAGGCTTCAAGCACGGTGAGCTTGATTATTTCGTGCGCATCGAGCGCATTGGAAACGGTGGTGAGCACGGTTTCCGTTACCCCCGCCTTGCCGATCTGAACCGTCGGCTCTATGCTGTTTGCCGCAGAGCGCAGAAACGCGCGTTGCTTTGTTGTTATCATTTGTTTTCCTCCTTATCGGTGCTGCCGAACCCTCCGAAGCGTTCCCCGGCGGCGCAGTCATCCTCGGTTATTCCGTAGGGCAGAAATATCCCCTGGGCAAAGGCGCTTCCGCGCTTTACCGTAAGATCGGCGCTTCCGCCGATAAGCTTTATCATAATGTGGCCTTCGTTTTCCGCGCCGAAATAATCCGAATCGATCACCCCGGCGGTATTCGCAAGGCGAACGCCGTATTTGAACCCCTGCCCGGAGCGCGGAAGCAGCACAAGCACCCAATCGCTGTCCATTCTGACACGCACACCGGTGCTTATGACTATCTCACAGCCCGCTTCGAGCGTGAAATCATACGGTGCAAAGAAATCGTAGCCGGCGGAACCCGACGTAGCCCTTTCGGGCAATCGGATATGCTCGTAGCCCTCTCTGCCGAAAACATGCTCGGATACACGGTAGAATTTCGCTATTCTCTTCATCCCATCCAACCCCCGTTTATATCAATCACCGCGCCGGTGATATAAGAAGCCGCCTGCGAGGCAAGGAACACCGCCGCCCCCGCGACCTCCTCAGCACTGCCGAGCCGCATCAGCGGGATATCGTCCGAAAGCGAAGCGACATCGTCAAACGAAAGCGAAGCGTTCATGTCGGTATCTATCACGCCGGGGCAGATGCAGTTTACGCGCACACCCGCGGGCCCGACTTCCTTTGCCAGCGCCTTTGTAAAGCCGATAATACCGGCTTTTGCCGCGGAATAGTCCACCTCGCAGCTCCCGCCGGATTCGCCGAACACCGACGATATGTTTATGATGCACCCGCCGGAACGCGAAAGCATTGCGGGAAGCAGCGCCCGCGTGAGCATGACCGGGGCGAAAAGGTTGATTTCATACATTTCGCGCGCGGCAGCGGGCGTTATCTTATCGAAAAGTCCGGTGAGTGAAACGCCCGCATTGTTTATAAGCACGTCCGGATCCGGGCAGAAGCGCGCCACCGCGGCGACCGATTCCGGCAATGCAAGGTCGGCGGAAAGAAAGTATGCCTCCGGAAGCTCGGCGCAAAGCTCCTCTGCCTCCGCAACGCTTTTGCCGCAATGGATATAAACGGCGTAGCCCGAAAGCGCAAACGCGCGTGTGAGCGCTTCGCCGATTCCGCGGGCACCGCCCGTGATAAGCACCTTTTTTTTGCTCATCGGTTTTCTTCCTTCTTTTGCGCTTTTTTCAGTAGGTTCTTCAGATCCGCGACGGAGTATTTGTATACCGCATCACAAAATCCGCAGGTGAGCACCGTTTCCCTGCCCTCGGCGATCATGTCCGAAAGCTCCGATGCACCGAGCGAAACAAGGGCGCTGTCCGTTTTTTCGCGGCTGCACGCGCATTTATAGGAGCATTCAAAGGAATCGAAAATATCGTATTCGAAGCCGGAAAGCATTTCGGCTATTATATCCTCCGCTCTCCCGCCGTTCAGTATTTCCGTGACATGGCGCATTTTCGCGGCGTTTTCCTCCAGCCTCGCCGCCGTTTCCTCCGAAGCAAAGGGAAGAAGCTGTACAAGCGCCCCGCCGGCGCGCTTCACGGTAATGTCGGTATCCACAAGCACGCCGAGCGCACACACGGTAGGGACCTGCTCGCTTGTCGCATAATAATACGCGATATCCTCGCCTATTTCGCCGCTTTGTATTTCCGCAACGCCGCAGTAGGGTTCGGTTCCGCCGCAATCACGCAGAACGTAAAATTCGCCCCTGCCGACGCAGCCGCCGACATTCAGCTTTCCGTCCTCGCGCAGGGGAAGATCGCACGCGGGATTCTGTATGAACCCGCGGACGTTGCCCTTCCAATCGCTTGTCGCGACAAGCGTTCCGCCGGGACCGTCGCCCTTGAAGCGGAGCGTGAGCAGATCCGTTTCCTCGCCGAGCAGCGAGCCCATGAGTGATGCCGCAGTGAGCGTTCTGCCCAACGCCGCAGTCGCGGTGGGGGCGGTGTTATGTATTTCACGCGCACGCTCGCAGATATCGGTCGAATCGATAACGATCGCCCTTGCCTCGCCGTCCCGCGTGATGGCTCTGACTATCCTTGCCATAAAAATGCCTTCTTTATTCTTCTTTATTCTTCTTTTTTCTTTGCCTGTGCGGCGATGGTGCCGTCCGAAAGCATCAGGCGGAAGCCTGTTCCCTCCGGCAGCTCCGAAACGCTGCGCACGGCTTTGCCGTTTTCGCCGAAAGCGACGGAAAACCCGCGCCGCAGCACCGAAAGCGGGTCCAGCGCCGAAAGCCTTTCGCTCCGCGCCGAAAGCGCGTTGCGCCTTTTGGAGATCGCCTTTTCCGCCGCAAGGAACAGCTTCTCCTCGTCATGTGCGACAGTCATTCGGCGTTCGTCGAAATAGGCGCGCGGGCTTTTCATCACCGGGCGCTGTGAAAGCGCGGCAAGCTTTTGGCGAAGCAGCCCCGTTTTTGATTCCAGTATGCCGTTCATGCGGCGCTGAAGGTTTGCAAACTGCCGCTTTTTTTCGGCGGAATCCGGTATCGCCAGCTCTGCGGCGGCGCTCGGCGTAGGGGCGCGCAGATCGGCGACAAAATCGCATATCGTAAAATCGGTCTCGTGCCCGACGGCGGAAATGATCGGCGTTTTGCAGGCGTATACCGCCCGTGCGAGCGATTCGTCGTTGAAGCACCAGAGATCCTCCGTGCTGCCGCCTCCGCGGCCGATAATTATCACATCGCAAAGCCCGCTGCCGTCCAGCGCGGAAAGCGCGTTTATAAGCTGTTCCGGCGCGGAAGGCCCCTGAACGAGAGAGGGATAAAGGTATATCCGCACGCCCGGAAAGCGCCTGCGGGAAACGTTTATCATATCCCGCACGGCTGCGCCGCCGGGAGCGGTGATTATCCCGAGCGAAAAGGGCATCCTCGGCAGCGGTTTTTTGTGCGCCGGGTCGAACAGCCCCTCCGAGGCAAGCTTTGCTTTGAGCTGCTCGAAGGCGATAAAAAGCGAGCCGGCGCCGAAGGGCTCCATCGTGTCGGCATAAATGCGGTATTGCCCGTCCCGCACGAAAACGGCTACCCTGCCCGTGCAGATGACCTTCATGCCGTTTTCGGGCGTGAAGGCAAGCTTGCCGACCCCGCCGAACATTGTAGCCGGTATCGCGGAGCGTTCGTCCTTCAACGTGAAATATATGTGCCCGCTTTGGTAGGTTTTCAGATTGGATATTTCGCCCTTGACCGAAACCCCGCGCAAAATCGGGGAATTGCCGATATAATCGCGGATATATGTGTTTAACTGTTCGACGGTGAGCGCGTCACGCGTTCCGTTCATGCCTCTTCACCGGTGTCCGCGGAATTTTCCCCGGTGGCTTCCGGCTCGTCTTCAGGCTCCGGCTTCGGGGAGGCAAGCGGCTTTTCCATGCCGTCGGCAAGCCTGCCGAGAACGCCGTTTATATACGCAACGGAGGATTCGTCATCGAACTTTTTGGCTATTTCAAGCGCTTCGTTGACGGTAGTTTCGATCGGGATCTCCGGAAAGTAAAAAAGTTCGCAGGCTGCCATGCGCAGTATCGCGAGCGGGACTCTGCCGATGCGTTCGAAATTCCAGTTGTGCGAGCCTTCGGCGATCTTCACGTCGATATCGCCGCGGTTTTCGCTCGTGCGGATAAACAGCTCCCTCGCGAAGGTGCTGAACCGCTCCCCGCGTTCCTCCGCAGCCAGGCTGAGTATTTCCTCCGGGGCACGCGTTATATCAAAATCCTGCTCGAAGATAAGCCCCATTGCCGCCTCGCGGGATTCCCTTCTTGTCATAAATATCTCCTCTCATGCGCTTTGCATAACAATTCATTATATTATATCACCGCGCACGCGTTGTGTCAAGCCGGAATAAGCCGTGCGCGGACGGTAAAAAAACCGAACAATACACTTGAAAACCGCCGCAAAATGGGTTATAATCCATAATGTAAAAATGTTTATCTGCGCATTTGCCGGGCAAGGCTTATGCGTGCACGGAAAGAAAGGTATAAAAACTATGTCCAAAGGAATTTTCGGGGGCGAAAAACGCCCCGTGCTCACTATTGTTATGGACGGCGTCGGTCTTTGCGACCGTGTCGAGGGCAACGCCGTAAAGGCTGCCGACACGCCCACGCTCGATATGCTCATGCAGAAATACCACTGCTTCCGCCTTAAAGCCCACGGAACAGCCGTCGGGCTCCCCTCCGACGACGATATGGGCAATTCGGAGGTCGGCCACAACGCGCTCGGCTCCGGTCAGGTTTTCGCCCAGGGCGCAAAGCTGGTATCCAACGCGATAGAATCCGGCAAGATTTTCGAAAGCGATACCTGGAAGCAGGCAGTATCGAACGCAAAGGATCACACCCTGCACTTTATCGGTCTTTTCTCGGACGGCAATGTCCATTCGCATATCGACCATCTCAAGGCGATGATCGCACACGCGAAGAAGGACGGCGTGAAGAGAGTCCGTGTACACATACTTTTAGACGGCAGAGATGTCGGCGAAACGAGCGCGCTTGAATATGTGCTCCCGTTCGAGGATTTCCTCGGCACGCTGCGCGACGGCGATTTTGATGTGAAGATCGCAAGCGGCGGCGGAAGAATGGTCATAACCATGGACCGCTACGAAGCCAACTGGGATATGGTCCGCAAGGGCTGGGCAACGCACGTCCTGGGCGAAGGCAGGCAGTTCGGCAGCGCAAAGGAAGCCATCGAAACGCTCCGTGCAGAGACCGGTGCTATAGACCAAGATCTCCCCCCCTTCGTCATTGCGCAGGACGGCAAGCCCGTCGGCACGGTGGAGGATGGCGACAGCGTTATATTCTTCAATTTCCGCGGCGACAGAGCCATCGAGATCAGCAAGGCTTTTGAAAGCGGCGCCGATTTCGACAAGTTCGACCGTGTACGCGTTCCGAAAGTCTTTTATGCCGGTATGCTCGAATACGACGGAGATGCGCACATCCCCGCGAAATACCTTGTTTCCCCGCCCGAGATCAGCAACACGATGGGCGAATTCCTTGTCAAAAACGGCATTCGCCAGTATGCGATAAGCGAAACGCAGAAGTACGGTCATGTGACATACTTCTGGAACGGCAACAGAAGCGGCAAGTTCAGCGAAACGCTCGAAGAATATGACGAGATTCCCTCCGACATTGTCCCCTTTGAGCAGCGCCCTTGGATGAAGTGCGCGGAGATCACCGACGTGCTTATCGAAAAGCTTAAAAGCGGCGAATTCGGCTTCCTGCGCGTAAACTTCCCGAACGGCGACATGGTCGGTCACACCGGCTCCTTTATTGCCGCGAAGATATCCATGGAAGCGCTCGACCTCTGCCTTGCGCGGATACTCAAAGCCGTGGACGAGGTGAAGGGTGTCGCAATAATCACGGCCGACCACGGCAACTGCGACGAAATGTACGAGATCGACAAAAAGACCGGCAAGGTCAAGGTCGGTACGGACGGAAAGCCCAAGGCAAAGACAAGCCATACGCTCAACCCCGTTCCCTGCTTCATTTACGATAATTACTATTCCGAAAACTACGATTTCGAGGAAGGCTCCTTCGGGCTTGCCGATGTCGCGGCGACGGTAGTTACGATGATGGGGCTCGAACCCCCGAAGGTCTGGGAAAAATCCATGATCAGGCTGAAATAACACGGCGAAAGGAGCAAGCGATGCTCACTTCCATACTGAATTCCGGCGCAGACCTCAAAATGATGCTGCTCGAAATGCTCCTGATGGTGCTTGCGATAATACCGCCGCTCACCTTCCACGAATGGGCGCACGGCTTTATCGCATACAAGCTGGGCGATTACACCGCAAAGGCGGACGGGCGGCTCTCGCTCAATCCGTTTGCACACTTCGATCTGCTCGGCACGATATCGCTGCTGCTTATCGGCTTCGGCTGGGCAAAGCCGGTGCCGGTGAACACCCGCAATTTTCGAAACCCGCGCCGCGATTTTGCGCTCACGTCGCTTGCGGGGCCTGTCGCCAACTTTATTTACGGCATGGTGGCAATGTTCCTGCGCGTGCTTTGGGAAAATATCGCCGTTGCGGCGGATTGGCCCGCTTCCTCTGCAGTTGTTATCTGTGTTTGGGAATTTTTGCAGTATACGTCGCTCATGAGTATCGGGCTCGGGCTTTTCAACCTGATCCCGATACCCCCGCTGGACGGCTCCAACATTCTGATGTGCCTGCTTCCGAACCGGGCAGCGGCAAAATATTCGCGGATACGCTATTATTCGCAATATATAATACTTGCGATAGTTATCCTTACATGGCTGCCCTACCCGTTCTCCGAAATACCCAATCTGCTGTTTTATCCGCTCGGTATCGCACGGGACTGGCTTTCTCCGAGATTTGCAAAAAACGGCAACCGCTTGATCAGCTATTCGCAAAAGCGGCATACGGCCTGCTTTCGCTCGTATTTTAAGCCATGGAGCTGAACCTGAAAATCGAGCAATACGAAGGCCCGCTCGACCTTCTGCTCGCGCTTATCACCAAGCACAAGATAGATATATTCGATATTCCCATTGCCGAAATCTGCGAGCAATACACGGCTTACCTCGATGCGATGCGCAGCCTCGACATGGAGATCGCGGGGGAATTTATCGTGATGGCGGCGGAGCTGATGCTGATCAAGAGCCGGATGCTGCTTCCGCGGCAGGAAAGCGCGGAAGACCCGCGTGCGCCGCTCGTGGATGCACTGCTCGAACACCGCCGGGCACAGATCGCGGCGGAATTTCTGCGGCTGCAGAGCGCAGGGCATTTCGACACATTCACAAAGCCGCCCTCCGAACCGGAAAAGAGCGATTATTCCCGCAATCACGCGGTGGAGCTGCTTGCCGAAGCGTTTTCACGCATTGCGGCAAGAATGTCCCTGCGCGAACCGGCGGCGGATCCGGAGCTTTTCAAAAAGATCGAGGAACGCTACTATTCCGTGGAGGAAAAAACCGTTGCACTCATTTCCAAGCTCGAACAGCTGCAGGTTTGCCGGTTCGACACGCTTTTCGAAAGAGTCGCCTCCCGCGGGGAGGCCGAAACGGGGAGCCGCCGCGCGGCGATCGCGGCGTTTCTGGCGCTTTTGGAACTTGTACGCGACGGCGTTATAGATGTCGAACGCAACGGAGACGATATCGAGCTTTCGCTCGGAGCAAACGCCGATACCTACGAAAGGACCGAACACGATGAGTATTAACAACGAAACCCCCGCCGCGCTCGAAGCGATACTTTTCGCCTGCGGCAGTCCGGTGCCTTTCGAACGGCTGTGCGAGATACTATGTGTCGATGCGGAGGGGCTGCGTACAGCCGCGGCAATGCTTTCCGACAAATACTCCGACGACCGCAAAAGCGGCATAACGCTCGTGACGATCGAAAACTCCTACCAGCTGTGCACGAAGGCATATGTTGCCGATTATGTAAAAAAGGCGCTTGAAATGCGCAAAACACCACCGCTTTCAAAGGCGGCTCTGGAGGTGCTTGCCATTGTCGCATACAATCAGCCGGTGACAAGATCATTTATCGAAATGGTCCGCGGGGTGGACAGCTCCGCCATTGTCGCCTCGCTGTGCGAAAAGGGGCTTATAACCGAGCGCGGAACGCTTGATGCGCCCGGCAGGCCGACAATTTTCGGCACGACAGACGCGTTCCTGCGCTGCTTCGGGCTGGAAAGCATTGCGGAGCTGCCGAAGGCGGAGCTTGCCGTTGCGAGCGAGCAGATATCGCTCGAAAACGGCGGCGAAACGAATGAAACTACCGAAAAAGGAGCAGAATAATGAACAGCGAAACTCCGATCAAACAGCTTATCGACGCCGCTCTTGCAAAGATCGGCGACACGGTCGACATGAAAACCGTTATCGGCGAGCCGATAGAGCTCCCCGGCGATGTCACGCTCATACCCATTTCCAAGGTCACCGTCGGGATCGTATCCGGCGGCAGCGAATTTGCGGGCAAGTCGCCGCGCGCGGACGGAAACGCCTATTTTGCGGGCGGAAACGGCGCGGGCGTTTCGATGACTCCGCTCGGCTTTATCGCCGTGGAGCAGGGCAGGGTTCGCGTTATCGAGCTGGGGAACATACTCACCTACGATCCCCCGCGCGATCTTGTAAACCGCACGCTGGACGGGATCAACGGTATTATCGACAAAACGCCCTCCATTGTGGAAAAGATACTTAACCTTTTCGGCAGAAAGGGTGCGGACGAGGAAGCCGATGATACAGCCGGGCAGCCGCAAAACGAAGAAAACAGCGAGGATTGAAAATGAAATTTGCTTTTTTCGATGCAAAGCCATATGATATACCCGCCTTCGAGGCGGAAGGAAAGCGCCGCGGGATCGAATTCAAGTTCCTGGAAGCAAAGCTGAACGCCGACACGGCTTCGCTTGCCGAGGGGTGCGACGGTGTCTGCATATTCGTGAACGACACCGCGAATGCCGAGGTTATCGACCTTCTCCATTCAATGGGCGTGCGCCTGATCGCGCTGCGCTGCGCGGGCTACAACAATGTCGATGTCCGCCACGCCTTCGGCAGGGTACACGTTATCCATGTTCCCGCATATTCGCCTTACGCCGTCGCCGAGCACGCCATGGCGCTGCTGCTCACCTCCATACGCCGCATACACAAGGCATTCATCCGCACAAGGGATTACAATTTCAGCCTTGTCGGGATGACAGGCTTCGAGCTGCACGGAAAGACCGTCGGTATAATCGGCACGGGCAGGATCGGGCGCGTATTTGCGGATATCTGCCGCGGCTTCGGAATGAACATCATCGCATATGACAAGTTCCCCGCAGCCGGCAGCGGGCTGGAATATGTCACGCTGGACGAGCTTTTCGAAAAGAGCGATATCATTTCGCTCCACTGCCCGCTCACGGACGAAACAAAGCACATGATCGGCGCGGAGGCGATATCCCGCATGAAGAAGGGCGTTGTCATTATCAACACCTCACGCGGGGCGCTTATCGATGCGGAGGCTCTGCTTGAGGGCATAAAGGCTCGCAAAATCGGCGCAGCCTGCCTGGATGTATACGAGGAAGAAGCCGATGTATTCTTCGAGGATCGCTCCGGCCACATAATCGACGACGATACCCTCGCGCGGCTTATTTCCATGCCGAACGTTATTGTCACATCCCACCAGGCGTTCCTCACCTCCGAAGCGCTGGCGAATATCGCCGCGACCTCCTGCGAGGATATGGTCACCTTCTTCCGCGACGGCTATTGCGGCAACGAGCTTTGCTACCGCTGCGGCAACACCGAGGATTGCAAAAATACAAGAAAGAAATGCTTTTAAGCGTACAAAACAATGAAAAACTATGATATAGCCGTTATCGGCGGCGGATTTTCGGGCTGTGCGGCGGCGCTTGCCGCGGCAAGGAACGGCGCAAGCGTGATACTTATCGAGCGCATAAACGCGCTCGGCGGCGCCCCGGCGACAATGTTTGTAAACCCCTTCATGCGCAATGCGACGATCATCGGCGAGGATACCGAACCCACGCAGCTTTCGCAGGGTATATTCAAGGAGCTTGTCGGCGAGCTTCGTGCCCGCGGCGCAATGTTCGGCAACAGCTTCAACCCGGAATATCTCAAACTCATACTCAACCGCAAAATGCGCGAAGCGGGCGTTGACCTGCTGTTCAACAGTTATTTTGTTTCGGCATCGCGCACCGGCGGCAGCATTACCGAAATAACCGTCGCGAACAAATCCGGGCTTGTCCGCGTGGGCGCAAAGATATTTATCGATTGCACCGGGGATGCCGATGTTGCTTTTTCCGCAGGATTCCCCACAAGGCACGGCCGCCCGGGCGACGGGCTCTGCCAGCCGATGACATTGTGCTTCCTTATAGGCAATGTCGACACGGCTACCTTCGACAGCGAGCTCCCGAACGTTGTAAAGCTTTGGCTGGAGGAAAAGAAATCCGGGAATATCAAAAACCCGATGGACGGCATAATGCTGTTCCACACCTGCTTCCCGGATATCATCCAGCTGAACGCGACACGCATCGTAAAGCGCGATCCTGTCGATTGCTTCGACATAACGGAAGCGGATATCGAAGCGCGCGAGCAGATGTTCGAGCTGCTTGAATTTCTGCGTAAGAGGCTCCCATCCTGCGCAAAGGCGGATATACTTGGCAGCGCGGTACAGACCGGCGTGCGCGAAAGCCGCATGATCGACGGCGAATACATGATCACCTCGGAAGAGCTTGTCGCCTGCGCAAGGTTCCCGGATGCAATCGCCGCGGGCAACTACGATATCGACATACATAATCCCGAAGGCTCCGGCACGAGCCATTATTTCTTCCCCAAGGGCGAGTATTACACTATCCCCTACCGCGCGCTTATCCCGAAGGGAGCAAAGAACCTTCTTGTCGCCGGCAGGTGTATTTCCGCCACGCACGAAGCGCAGGCATCCGTGCGCATAATGCCCATTGTGTGCACGCTTGGCGAAGCGGCGGGCACTGCGGCGGCATTGGCTGCGGCAAGCGGGCTTCCCGTTGCGGAAATAAATACCGAACAACTTCGCGAAACGCTCAGGGCACAGGGCGCGTTCCTCGGCTGCTGAGAGCCGCGCGGAATTGTTGACAAAATATCCGCTTTTATGATATAATCCCCCAAAAGAACAGCGGTTTATGCCGCAGATCAAAGGGGGATTTTATCATGCTTTTCCGCAACATCGGCAAAAAGATCAAACTGCTCACCAAGGTGATCTTCTGGGTCGGCGTCGCCATTTCAGTCATCGCCGCGATAGTATTATTTGTACTTGCGTTATTGCCTCAATGCCGCCCGTTATCGCAGGGGTTTGCAACGGCCGGTATTATATGGCTGATCGGCGGTCCGATCTCCATGTGGCTGTCCTGCGTAATTTTATACGCATTCGGTGAGCTTGTCGACAATACCTCCGAGATAAAAGACAGGCTTTCGAAAATGCAGGAAAACGATTTCAGGTAAGCCTTTATATGGCAAAAAGAAAAGGAACCCGGCGGGGTCCTTTTCTTTTTGCGTTTTTCTTACGGAAGCCGGGGCTTACATATCGAGAAAGCCTTCAAGTATCTGCTCTTCGGCTTCCTATAAAATTACATCAGCTTGATAAGCTGTTCGCCGGCGATACGACCGATAGCCGCCTCATGCGTGAGGCTTGCGGAGGTGTGCTTTGCCTCGATAGCGGGTGAGGAGGTTATCTGTGCGCTGTCCATCAATATGGAATCGCAGCGTACATGGCCGAAGCATTTGTTCGCGCCGATAACGATAGGACGGAATTCCTGAACGGAAGAATCCCTTGCAACCGAGCGCGATGTGACCTTGCCGGTGGAGTTTTCGCCCGAAAGGGTGACGGTCATATCCGATTCCGCGTGCTGTGAACCGTGGGTCATCAGCTTTTCGTTGATGATAACGGAGGCGTTTTTACCCACATCGGCGCTTGTACGGCGGACAGTCGAATCCACTCCGCGGATCTGCGTCGTATCGAGCTGCATGACCGAGCCTTCGCCGATATAGGCAATGGTGTCCGGGTTCATAACGCGTGCGCCGTTGCCGTCGCCGTCGCCGTAATGCCGCTCGACATAGCGAACGACCGAATTTTTGCCGATATAGAAGGTATGAACGCCGTCGTGGCGCGCCTCTTCGCCGCCGCAATTGTGTATCCCGCAGCCGGCGATAATATCCACATCGCAATCGTCGCCAATGTAAAAATCGTTGTAAACGACCTCGCTGTAGCCGGTTTTGGTAAGGATAACGGGGATATAAACCTTTTCCCCTTTGGTTCCGCTGCGGATGTTTATGTCTATGCCGGATTTATCGGTCTTGGAGGTTATCACTATGTTTTCGGTGGAGAACCTTCCCGCCGCGGCGCCGTCCTTGCGGATATTGAATGCCCCCGTGGGGAGCTTGTCTATGAGTGCGATCTCCTTTAAAAGCGAAAAATCGCTGTTCTGCAATACTTCCATGACGTTTTACCTGCCGTTTCTCATATATTCGCAGCCGCCGCCGAGTATACCGGGGAGTATTTCCTCCCGCGTGCCGCGGGCGGCTATTTCGCCACCGCGCAGAACGGCGATCTCATCCGCAAGCGCCATGATGCGTTCCTGGTGCGAAATGATGATTATCGTTGCACCGGTGTCCTTGTGAAGCGCGGAAAACGTTTCCGTGAGACGTGCGAACGACCAAAGATCGATCCCCGCCTCCGGTTCGTCGAAGATCATCAAGCCGGAATGCCGCGCAAGCACGGTCGCTATCTCGATACGCTTCATCTCGCCGCCGGAAAGCGAATTATCGGCATCACGGTCGATATAATCGGCGGCGCAAAGCCCGACTCTGTTCAGGTAGGAGCAGCAATCCATGCGCGAAAGCTCCCGCCCCGCTGCAATGGAAAGCAGCTTGCCGATACGCATCCCGGTAAATCGCGGCGGCTGCTGAAAGCCGTAGCTTATCCCGCTGCGCGCACGTTCCGTTACGGACATACCGGTTATATCCGTTCCGTTCCAGCATATGCTTCCGGAGGTGGGCTGAACGATACCGGATATCGCCTTTGCAAGCGTTGTTTTGCCGCCGCCGTTGGGCCCGGTAAGCACCATAAATTTACCGTTTTCGACATTGAGTGTAATGTTTTTCAGTATCTCGTTGCGCTCGCCGCCATCCTCGGCGGTAAAGCAAAGATCCTTTATTTCGAGCATTTTTTATTCCTTTCGGGGTTTATGCGTATATATTATATGTGCCCAGAACATGACGTTTCATAAGCAGATAGTCGTTGGAATCGATCGTTTTCCTCCCCGCGACAGTGGCCGCAAGCCGCTGCATGGGTGAAAGGCTTACCGTGCCGAGCACATAGCGCTTCAACAGAAGGTAATCGACCGAATCGACCTTCCCGTTTCCGTCGATATCGCCGAGCAGCACCACGATGTATTTCGAGCTTTCGTTCGCAAGCACGGCGCCGGTGGGAACAATTCCCTCCGCTTCCTTGCCGGATACCGTAACGGATGAGCCGTGCAGATGCTTTTTCAGCTTGTCGGCGGGGATCGGGGCCACAACGGCATAGCTTTCGTTGCGCGCACCGATAACCTCCACCCTTGCAACGGCGGAAAGCGTATCCGCCGCGCGGCGGTCGTGCAGCATCACCGCAAGTGCGGATTTAACATCGCCCGCGAGGGAATCCCTTACGGCGCTGTTCTCAACGGCGGAAGCAGCGTTTTCAAGAGCATAAAGCTTTTCGCACACCTCTGCGGCGGATGACGTATCAAGGCTTTCCGACACAGTGCGCGCAAGCGCCTCGAGCGAGCTCTTTTCATCGGCGCCGAGCTTACCC
>USHI01000013.1 GCA_900554405.1 uncultured Eubacteriales bacterium
TGGCGCAAAAGGTTGACACCGCGCCCGCACTTTGGTAAAATAAACGGGTATGTGAGGTGTAAAAATGTATTCTTCGAAAATGATGATTGTCGTGCGCAAGGATCTGAATATGCGCAAGGGCAAGCTTGCGGCGCAGGCGGGGCACGCCTGTGTGGAGGCGATACTTGCCGCACTGGATAAGGAAAACCGCCTGGGCGATATACGGATGTACGGAACGCATCCGACATTAAAGCCTTCCCGCAAAAGGACGGCGCTCACCGAGTGGTTCGAAAACGGCGTGGCAAAGATCTGCGTTTATGTCAATTCCGAACAGGAGCTTTTGGAGATCGACCGCCGCGCAAAGCAGAAGGGGCTTATTTCCGCGCTGATCACCGATGCGGGCATGACCGAATTTCACGGTGTGCCGACACACACCTGCCTTGCCATAGAACCGGCGTTCCCGCAGGATATCGACCCGATAACCGGCGAACTGCCGCTCTTTTGACGGTTATTTCACAAAAAGCGCTTGCAACAGAGTGCAAAAGGCATTATTCTCTTTTCCGGAGGTGCGGATTTTTGGAAAAAAAGGAAAAGCAGACCTTCCGCGAATGGGCGGAAAACATATGGTATTATTATAAATGGCTCGTGCTGTTTATCGGGCTGATGATCGTTTTTGCGGTGATATGTATCGTGCAGCTCGCGCAGAAGGACGAACCGGATGTCGATGTGATGTTTGTCGGCCCCGGATATTATCTCGATCAGGCATCCAAGGATAATCTCGGAGATTCCTTCGAGCTTATATCGGAGGATTACAACGGCGACGGGAAATTCACACTCAACCTGCTCGATATCACCCTGCCGCAGCTCGAAACATCCGAGGGCAAGATCAATGTGGATCAATACAACACGGGTCTGAAGCGCTTCGAAGCGGAAATACGCACGTCCGATGCCGCAATATATATACTTGACCGCGAATATTTCGATAAGTGCATGGAGCTTTCGCTGCTCACGCCGATATCTGATGTGATCGACGACGCATATCTCCCGGAAAACATTATCGAAGGCTGCGGAATAACGCTCTCGGAGCTGGATATTTATTCGCTCCCCGGGTTCGATCGCTTCCCGGAGGATGCTATACTCTGCCTGCGCCGCTCGCCCGAAAAGGATGATATCGACTACGGAAAAAGCGCTTCCGCGTGGGACGGGAACCGCCGCAGCTTTGTTGCCGCGGTAAAATACAAAAAAGGCAGCAAATAACTCTTGCAAAATATGCCGAAACATGATAAAATAAGATAATCGTAAAATTATCGGAGGATTATTTCCAACATGAGCAACATAGTCAGGAAAAAGAATACGAGGACGATCATCATCTGTGTCGTTCTCAGCGTTTTGCTTCTTGCGGGTTCGGTTTATGTCGTTGTGGATCATCTTGTCCATAAAGGCCGCCCCTGCGATACGTTTACCGATGAAGGCAAAGGCTTTCTCGAAGCATATGCCGCGGCAATCGATAAATCCGTGCGCGAGCTCACTCAGGAAGATATCGACAAGATACAGTTCCTTTCTTTCAGTGTCCCTGTGGAAAATCAGCAGGGTCAGAGCTCCGTTTCGGTAACATACCGTGTCATTATCGGCTATGAAGATGCCGCCAACGCCGTTGCAAAGGGCGAAACGCCTTCCGCCGAATCTATCAAAACCATCAGCGGTTCCGGCGTGTTCCTTACAAACGCAAGCGATATCAACAAGTTCAAAAACCTCCGCGTGCTGCGTTTCTTCGACGAAAACACCATTTACGAAATGAATACCGCCTGCTACACCAGCCAGTACATGGCATATTACTATAAGCTCAGCGGCAAGAGCTACACCGGCATTTCATTCGACAACCTTATTTCGGTTGCCGCTCTTTCCGGGCTCAAAAATCTCGGTCAGCTTTCGGAGCTCACTTCTCTTGAAGAGCTTTCGCTCCAATACACCGGGCTTAAAACGCTTAAAGGTATCGAAAACTTCAAATCGCTCAAAACGCTCGATATCAGCCATACCAACATTTCCGATATTTCCGCGCTCGCCGGCTGCACCGGGCTCGAAACGCTCAATATAACCGATCTTGTCTGCAAGCAGGATGCAACCGCAGATGAATCCTCTGCTGCGGAAAGCACCGATGAAAGCGGCGATACAAGCGGCGACGAAAGCAAGGAAAAACCCAAAACCGGTATAACCGAGCTCGATGCGATCAAAGGGCTTGTAAACCTTAAAAAGCTTGTCATTTCCGGCAACGCCGTCACCGATATCGGCGATCTTTCCGGGCTCACCTCGCTTGAATACTTCTCTGCAACGGATAACTATATCAGCGATATCTCCGTTATCAAAAACATGAAATCGCTCAAAGAGTTTTCCGTCGCGTTGAACAAGGTCACCGACCTCAGTGCCGTCAACGGCTGCGAAAAGCTCGAAAAGCTTTATGCTTACGAAAACGAAATAACCACACTCGGCGATTTTTCCAAGCTTAAAGAGCTTGATACCGTTGCCGTATACAGCAACAAGCTCACCGATATAAGCACCTTGGAAAACTGCACGAAGCTTACCTCCATTGCCGCCTACAAGAACGAAATAACCACGCTCGGCAACCTGAGCAATCTTACCGAGCTCGGCACTATCGACATATACGAAAACAAGCTTGAATCGCTCGAAGCGATTGTCGGCTGCACGAAGCTCACTGCTGTCAATGCCTACAAGAACGAAATAAAGACACTCGGCGATTTTTCCAAGCTTAAAGAGCTCGTAACGCTCAATATTTACGAAAATCACATTTCCGATCTTTCGACTCTCAACGGGCTCGAAAAGCTCGAAACCATCAATGCGCACAGCAACGATCTTACCGGCGAGCTTGATCTTACCGGCTGCAAGGCTCTTACCACCCTTTCGATATACCATGCAAAGGTCGAACACGACCACAAGGATGACGAAAAGAAAGAGGATCATGTAGAGGACAAGTACACCGGCAACCTCGAAAAGCTGGTCATCAAGGGGCTTGAAAAGCTTACGAGTGTCGATGCTCACGGTCAGAAGCTCACGGCGATCCCCGATCTCACCGATTGCAAGGCGCTTGCAACCGTCAACCTTTCCGAAAACAAGATTACGGATATTTCCGCAATGAAGGATAATACTGTTGTCACCACGCTCAACCTTTCCGAAAACGAGATCACCGATATCGCGGTACTCAGCGAGCTTAAAAACCTCAAAACGCTCAATGTCGCCGACAACAAGATAGAATCGCTCGATTCCTTCGGCGAAAAGCTTTCTTCCTCCTCTACCTTGAAGCTCACCCTTTCCGGCAACCCGATCACCGCCGAAAAGGTCGATGAATTCAAGAAGAAGTTCACCGGCGTTGCCGTTACCTTCGAGGAAAAGAAGAAGGACGACGAAAAAAAGGACGACAAAACTTCGGACGATACCGCCGATGACACCACCGACGAAACAAGCGGCGATGCGGCGGACGAAAGCAGCGAAGAAAGCAAAGCGGACAACAAGTAAACCGCGCCGTTTCGCAGGCATATAATTGATAAAGAGCGCCGGAGGCACACGGGAATGTGCGTATCCGGCGCTTATTGATAAGGAGGAACAAAACAATGCCCGATATGTTGGTAAAGCTTTACGAGCTTCCCGAAAGCAGGGAGGTATATTCCGCGCTTGCGGAGAAGGGGATAAAGATCATTCGCCCCATGACACCAAATAAGACAAAGGTTGTCGAATGGGTGCGGGAGCATTTCCACGACGGTTGGGCGGACGAAATATCCGCCGCGTTCACGAGGCACCCTGTGGGATGCTTTATTGCCTATGACGAGCAGAACAAGAAAATACTCGGATTCGGCGGCTACGATTGCACATATAAGAATTATTTCGGCCCGACCGGTGTGGACGAGCAGGAACGCGGCAGGGGTATCGGCAAAGCCATATTGCTCCGCTGTATGGAGGCAATGCGCGATGAGGGCTATGCCTATGCCATTATAGGCAGCGCCGGACCGGTGCATTATTATGAAAAGTGTCTGGGGGCGACGGTTATCGAAGGCTCTGTCCCCGGAATATACAAGGATCTTATCTGAAAGAAGTGTTTTTGATGGAAAAGTTAAGAGCCGGCATTGTCGGCGCAACGGGGATGGTCGGTCAGAGATTTATCACCCTTATCGAGGATCACCCGTATTTCGAGCTTGCGGCGGTTATCGCAAGCCCTTCCTCCGCGGGCAAGCCTTACGGCGAAGCCGTGAAGGGCAGATGGAAGATGAAAACGCCGCTTTCCGCGCGCGTTGCCGCAATGGAGGTTATTGATTCCAACGATATCGACACGATCAGGGGCAAGGTGGATTTTGTTTTTTGCGCAGTGAATATGCCCAAGGCCGATGTGAAGGCGCTTGAAGAGGCATATGCAAAGGCGGAAATTCCCGTTGTTTCCAACAATTCGGCAAATCGCGGCATGGACGATGTCCCCATGCTTATCCCGGAGATAAATTATGCGCACACCGCCGTTATTGCGGCGCAGAAGGCACGCCTCGGAACCAAAAAGGGCTTTATCGCCGTCAAACCGAACTGCTCCATACAGAGCTATGTTCCGGCGCTCGAGCCGCTGCGCGGGTTCGGAATAAAGGCCGTTTCGGTCACGACATTCCAGGCGATATCCGGCGCGGGAAAAACCTTCGAAACATTCCCCGAAATTATCGACAATGTTATTCCTTATATCGGCGGCGAGGAGGAAAAGAGCGAACAGGAACCGCTCAAGATCTGGGGCAGCGTGAAGGACGGCCGTATCGTCAATGCGGCGGCGCCTGTCATTTCCGCGCAGTGTATCCGTGTTCCCGTTTCGGACGGTCACCTTGCGACGGTCTCTGTCAGCTTTGAAAGAAAGCCGACCCGGGATGAAATACTTTCCGCATGGGATAACTATGTGGGCGAAGCTCAGCGGCTTTCGCTTCCGCACGCTCCGGAAAAGTTTATCACTTATTTCGAAGCGCCCGACCGCCCTCAGACGAAGCTCGACCGCGAGCTTTACGGCGGCATGGGTATTTCCGTGGGCAGGCTGCGCGAGGACAGCATTTTCGATTATAAATTTGTCTGCCTTTCCCACAACACATTGCGCGGCGCGGCAGGCGGAGCGGTGCTTTGCGCCGAACTGCTTTACAAGCAGGGATATCTGTATTGATAAAACAAGCGGCAAAAAACCGGCGGAAAAACCGCCGGTTTTTGTTTTTGCTTATGGATTTTTCTGCCCGAGTGCGGCGCGCAGCGCCCTGATTATCGGCAAGGCAAGCAAAGCCATAAAGAAATTGCTTACACCGTGTATGGCATCAAACGGGAGCCCGGCTATTATCCAGGCGATCATTCCCTTGAAGCTCAGTCCGAACATCAAAGCCTGCATCGGCGCATAAAGCGTTCCGAACAGGAACCCGTGCAGCGCACATACTACCATGTACACCGGTACAGCCTTCCTCGGCGGCATATCCTTCGGCAGCAGCATGACCGCCGCCCAAAGCAATGTCCACAGGTAGGTATAGGGTATCCACCAGAGGCTGAATCCGGCATATATGCCCTGAATAAGGACATAAATGTATATCGGATACAGTGCCTTTGCGCGGAAAACAACCGTATACGCCGTGACAAGCACCGCCAGCATATGAACATTCGGGAGAAATTCAAGCGCAAGCTTTGTTGCGAACATCAAAGCGCCCAAAAGGGGGAATATGCAGATCTCCCTTATCGAAAGCTTAGCCCTTTTCAACCTTGAAGGTGTAGGTCTTGCCCGCCTCTATATCGGTGGAATCAACACCCGTGCTGGCGTATTCATCACCGATGTAGAATGCCCAGTAGGCTTTGTCGGTGTCGTAATCGACGGTGACGCCGTTTACGGTCTTGACATAAAGCCCGTACTGGCTTTCGTCCCCGGCGATAAGCCCGGCATCGAGCAGAGCTTTGCCGACAGTCTTTTCATCGGTGTGGATGGTAAAGAGCGTTTCCTTGCCCTCGGCATCGACAACCTTGAAGAAAAACTCGGTTTCGCCCTCTCCGATAATGCTTTCATCGGTTTTCGAGGATTCATCCGCAGGCAACGAGCTTTCCGCCGTGCTGCTTTCTGCCTCGGCAACGCTGCTCTCCGCAACGGAGGAGCCGGCTGCCGGGCTTTCGGTTTTGCTCTGTTCATTGCCGTTGCATCCGCAGAAAACTGCGATAACGGCGACAAAACAAAGCAAGAGTGCTGTGATTCTTGCTGTGGTTTTCATTTTTTTCTCCTTTGTTTTTTGTTTATTCAGCCCCGTTTTCGGCGATGGCAAGCCTTGCACAGCAAGCAAGAACTTCCGCCGCACGGGCGATTTCCGAAAGGGAAGGGTAGGTGGGCGCGATACGAAGCATATTGTCGTTCGGGTCGACCCCGTAGGGGAACATTGCGCCTGCGGGCGTGATTATCAGCCCGATATCACGGCACAGCTCGACAGTGCGCTTCGCCGTTCCGTTCGGCAGAACGAGCGTGATAAAGTAACCGCCGTTCGGCTTTGTCCAGTGAACGCCGTGCATTCCCGCAAATTCGCGCTCGAACGCATCGTACACCGCCTGGAATTTCGGGCGGATTATATTCATGTGGACACGCATCTGCGAAACAATATCATCGTAGCAGCGGAACACTTTTGAGTGCCGAAGCTGGTTCATTTTGTCGTGCCCGATGGTCTGTATCTTCATTGCGGCAAGAATGCGCTCGATATTGCGCGGGCTTGCTGCGATACAGGATATACCCGAACCGGGGTAGGTTATCTTGGAGGTGGAGGCAAATTCGAAAAACATATCCTCGTTGCCGTATTTGCGCGCTTCGGAGAATATTTCAAGCACTTCGTCGGGCGTGTCCGTCAGATCGTGGAGTACATATGCGTTGTCCCAGAACACACGGAAATCCTTTGCCCGCGGGCGGAGTGCGGCGATACGCCGTACCGTTTCATCGGAATAGGAAACTCCCATCGGGTTGGAATACTTCGGTACGCACCAGATACCCTTTATGGTTTCGTCGGATGCGACAAGCGATTCGATCATGTCCATATCGGGGCCGGTTTCATAAAGCGGGATATTTATCATGTTGATCCCGAAATACTCGCATATTGCAAAATGCCTGTCGTAGCCCGGCACGGGGCAGAGAAAGGATATCTTATCGTATTTCGACCAGGGCTTGCAGCCGTCCTCCGTTGGGTGGAGCATTGCGCGGGCGACGGTATCATACATAAGATTGAGGCTGGAATTGCCTCCGACAATGATATGGTCGGAACCGACGCCGAGCATTTCACCCAACAGCCGCTTCATTTCGTTTATGCCGTCCAGACCGCCGTAATTGCGGCAATCGCTGCCAGTTTCGGAAAAGCATTCCGCATTGCAGGTGACGGCGGTGAGCAGACGTTCCACCGTGGCGACCTGTTCGGTGCTCGGCTTCCCGCGGGACATATCCAGCTTCAGCCCGAGCGACCGGTAGTCTTCATATCTTTTTTTGAGCTGCTTGTATAATTCAGACATATCGTTAGATCCTTAAAATTCGGCGCTGCCTGCCGTTCTGGGGAACAGCTCGACATCGCGTATGTTGTTCATGCCGGTAATATACATGATAAGACGTTCAAACCCGAGCCCGTACCCGGCGTGCTTTACGCCGCCGTAGCGCCGAAGATCGAGGTACCACCAGTAATCCTCCTTCTTCAGCCCGAGCGATTCAAGCCTTGCTTCGAGCACGTCAAGGCGTTCCTCCCTTTGCGAACCGCCGATAAGCTCGCCCACGCCGGGGACAAGCATATCCGCCGCCGCGACGGTTTTTCCGTCGTCGTTAAGGCGCATATAAAAAGCCTTGATATCCTTGGGGTAATCGGTCACGAATACCGGAACGCCGAAAATCCTTTCGGTGAGATAGCGTTCGTGTTCGGTTTGGAGATCGCAGCCCCATTCCACCGGGTATTCGAACTTTTCGCCGCTCTTTTTGAGCATTTCGACCGCCTCGGTATAGCTGACGCGCGCAAAATCGCTTTCGAGCAGGTGTGTGAGTCGGCTTATAAGCTCTTTATCTATAAAGCGGTTGAAGAAATCCATTTCCGCAGGGCAGCGCTCCATGACATAGCGGATAACGTATTTTGTCATTTCCTCCGCAAGATCCATGTAATCCTCGAGATCGGCAAAGGCGATCTCCGGCTCGATCATCCAGAATTCCGCGGCATGGCGCGGTGTGTTGGAATTTTCGGCGCGGAAGGTGGGGCCGAAGGTGTAAACGTTGGAATAGGCAAGGGCAAAGCATTCGGCTTCGAGCTGGCCGGAAACGGTCAGGCTTGTCGGTTTGCAGAAAAAGTCTTTGGAATAGTCGATATTGCCCTTGTCGTCGAGCGGCGGGTTTTGCATATCGAGCGTGGTGACATGGAACATTTCGCCCGCGCCTTCGCAGTCGCTCGCGGTTATGAGCGGGGTGTTGACATAAACAAAGCCCTTATCCGCAAAAAAGCGGTGAATGCCCTGCGCGGCGACAGAACGCACGCGGAAAACGGCGTTGAAGGTATTTGCGCGGGGGCGCAGATGCGCAACGGAACGCAGGAATTCGAAGGAATGCCTTTTGGGCTGGATCGGGTATTCGGGCGTGGACTGCCCCGTGACCTCGATGCTTTCCGCCTTTAATTCAAAGGGCTGCTTTGCACCCGGGGTGAGCACGACTTCGCCCGTGGCGATAACGGATGCCGGTATGTTCAGCTTTGCGATCTCCTTATAATTGGAAAGCCGGTCGCTTTCGAAAACGACCTGCATATTGGAAAAGCAGCTGCCGTCGTTCAGTTCGATAAAGCCGAACGCGTTGGAGGAGCGGATAGTCCTTACCCAGCCGCCGAGCCGTACGGTTTTGCCGCCAAAGCTTTCCGGGCTTGCAAAAATATCGGTTATCCTTGTGAGTGTGGATTTTATTGCCATGATTTTCACCTCTCGGGTTATTACTACATTCTACACCGACCCATTATATCACCCTTTTTGCGCTAATGCAAGAGCTTTTCGAGCCTATGCACAAAAATGCAAGAACAAGCGCACAAAATTTCATTCGCGTGCCTGCGCACCGGGCGCAAAAAACTGTTGCAAACCCGTGCCGAATTATGGTAGAATATACGCACTTGTGATCATTATATTCCGAAAGGGCGGTTTTGTGCATGACGCTTGAGCAGCTTCTTCCCGGAGCTCCCGGCTGTATTGCGGGGAAGAAAGGGATCATATTCGATTTCGACGGAACACTTGTGGATTCCATGCGGTTCTGGGATATGTATACCGATAAGGATTATTCCTTCCGCGCGGCTTTCATGAAGGAAAAGTACGATACCTGCGTTACGCCCAAGCCCGGAGCGCGGGAGCTTTTGGCGCTTCTCCGCGAAAACGGTGTTCCCGTCTGCATAGCGACATCTACGCCCCGCCGGGTCTCGCAGGGGTTTTTCGAAAGGTTCCCGCTGGACAGGCTTGTTGATTTTTATATTTCGAGCGCCGATGTCGGTGCGGATAAATGCGAATCCCCGGCGATATACTTTGCAGCCGCGGAACGGCTGGGGCTTGCCTGGGAGGAATGCGTCGTTTTCGAGGACCTTCCTTCCTCCGCACGCATGGCGAAGAAGGGCGGGTTCACCGTTGTCGCCGTATATGACGAAGAGCGCTTGGAGGCTTCCCTCGGCCGCAGCGCCGAGCAGGCGCTCGCGCAGGAGTGCGACGGATACATTCATTCGCTCTGCGAGCTTGTGCCGTAATTAAAAAATGCGCCGTGCCAACCTGCACGGCGCATTCTGCATTTTTATATCAAAGGTAAACGGTTTTGTCCTCCTCTGCGGAGCGGTATATCGCAAGGATGGCATCCACCGCCCGGCGCCCGTCGGCAATGCCGGAAAGCGGCTTGCCGCCGCTGCGGAGCGCGCGCAGCATATCCGCGATCTGGCGGATATGGCCGTCCGTGGAGATCGCCGTCGGCGTGGAATAACCGCCCGCAAGCGCAGGCTGAACGGCAATGTCCTCGTTGATCGCGTTGTCCTTTATATCCCAGCGGACAATGGAGGCTTCTTCAAGCGCTATGCTGCCTTTGTCGCCGTTGAGCTCCAAACGGCGCGGGTAGCCCGGATAAACGGATGTCGTAGCACGGATGACACCCGTCGCACCGTTTTTGTATTCGACCACGGCGGCAAGAGTATCCTCCACCTCGATATTGCGGACAAGCGTTTTCGATACCGCCTTTACGCATTTGATATCCCCGGCGAGATAAAGCAGAAGATCGACCCCGTGTATGCCCTGGTTCATAAGTGCGCCGCCGCCGTCGATCCGTTTTGTGCCGCGCCAGCTTCCGCTGTCGTAATATTCCTGCGAACGATGGTATTTCATGTAAATGTCGGCACAGACAAGCCTTCCCAAAAGCCCTTCATCAAGCGCTTTTTTGGTCATTTCCACCGCGCGGGAAAAGCGATTCTGCGAAATGACGGATACCGTCACCCCGCTTTCGCAGCATATCTTCTCGATTGTGTCGAGCTGTTCCTTGCTGATAGCAAGCGGCTTTTCGCATATAATGTTCTTGCCGGCTTTTGCCGCCGCGACAACGGACATATGGTGGTACCCGCTCGGGGTACAAATGCAGACAACATCTATATCCTTGCAGGCAAGCAGCTCCTCTTCGTTTCGGAAAGCTTTTGTGCCGTGGCGCCGTGCGAACTTTTCCGCCGCATCGTAAACAACGTCGCAAACGCCGATAAGCTCGGCTTCCGCGGCCAGCTCAAGCACCGCATTGGCATGAAAATCGGCTATGACACCGCATCCGATAATGCCGAATCCGTATTTTTTCAAAATAAATATGCCTCCTTACGCAAAAAGCAAGCGAAACTGCTGAAATACTTTCCTGCCATTTTAGCAAATCCGGGGCGCTTTGTCAAGAAAACATAAATGTGCTGAATGCAAAAACGACTATTGACTTTATTTCGCTAATGAGTTAAAATACATACATCATATGAGTATACTCAATTGAAAAGGAGATCGTTTCTATGCCTCGTATCTATAATTTTTCCGCAGGGCCTTCCATGCTCCCGCTCTCTGTGCTCGAAAGAGCCGCTTCGGAGATGACCGATTACAAGGGAAGCGGTATGTCCGTTATGGAAATGAGCCACCGTACACCCATATATCAGGAGATAATTTCGGCGGCAGAGAGCAATCTCCGCAAGCTTATGAATATCCCGGATAATTATAAGGTCCTCTTTCTTCAGGGCGGCGCGACAACGCAGTTTTCCGCAGTTCCGCTCAATCTGATGAACGGCAGCCGCAAGGCGGATTACATAGTCAGCGGCCAGTTTTCCGGCAAAGCGGCAAAGGAAGCCGCGAAGTACGGCGAAGTAAACGTGCTTGCCACCTCTGCCGACCGCAACTTCTGCTATGTTCCGTATGTGGATACCTTCGATGCGGATGCCGACTATGTCCATATCTGCTACAACAACACGATATTCGGCACCACCTATAATTACATACCCGCAACGGGCGATATCCCGCTCGTGGCGGATATGTCCTCGTTTATCCTTTCCCGCCCGATCGATGTTTCGAAATTCGCTTTGATATATGCCGGCGCACAGAAAAACATGGGCCCTGCGGGGATGACACTTGTCATTATCCGCGACGACCTTGTCGGCAACGCGCGCGAGGAAACCCCCGTTATGCTCGATTACAAGCCCCAGGTCGAAAACGGCTCGATGTACAACACGCCGCCCACATATTCCATTTATATGTCCGGGCTTATCTACGAATGGCTGCTCGAAACCGGCGGTCTGGAGGAACGCGAAAGGATCAATATCCGCAAGGCTGCTCTGCTTTACGATTATCTCGACGGCAGCAAGCTTTTCCATGCAACGGCGGATAAGGAATTCCGTTCGCTCATGAACGTATGCTTTGTCACCGGAGATGCGGAAAAGGATAAAGCCTTCTGCTCCGCTGCGGCAAAGGCGGGATTTGTCAATATCAAGGGTCACCGTTCAGTCGGCGGTATGCGCGCATCTATCTACAACGCCATGCCGGTCGAGGGTGTCGAAAAGCTGGTAGACTTCATGAATAAATACGAAAAGGAAAACGCCTGAAATGATCAACATAAAGCTTTATAATAAGATCAGCAAGCACGGTCTGGATGTATTCGACAGCAAACGCTACAACGTTTCCGAAGCTGCGGAAGAGCCCTGCGGCGTTATGGTCAGGAGCGCATCGCTCCACGACGAAAAATTCGGCGGCGAGCTGCTCGCTATCGCCCGTGCGGGCGCCGGCGTAAACAATATCCCGGTGGATGAATGCAGCAAGCAGGGCATTGTCGTGTTCAACACTCCCGGTGCGAACGCAAACGGTGTCAAGGAGCTTGCCGTCGCATCGCTTCTGCTTGCCTCGCGTGATATCGTGGGCGGTATCGAATGGGCAAAGAGCCTTAAAGGTCAGGAGGATGTCGCAAAGCTTGTCGAAAAGGGCAAGAGCCGCTTTGCCGGCCCGGAGCTTATGGGCAAAACGCTTGGTGTTATCGGCTTGGGAGCGATCGGCGGCATGGTCGCAAATGTTGCATATGCGCTCGGAATGAATGTTGTCGGCTGCGATCCTTATATCACCGTCAAAAACGCATGGTCGCTTTCGCGCGCGGTGCGCAAGGCGGATGATTACGACAGTATCTATGCGGAAAGCGATTATATCACATACCACGTTCCCGCCGTTGCGGCGACAAAGGGCATGATCAACGCCGAAGCTATCGCAAAAATGAAGGACGGCGTACGTATTATAAACCTTTCCCGCGGGGAGCTTTGCAATGTCCCCGATCTTATCGCTGCGCTCGAAAGCGGCAAGGTCGCCTCGTATGTGACCGATTTCCCCTGCGACGAGCTTTTGGGTGTCCCCCACGCCGTGTGCATACCTCACCTTGGTGCTTCCACGCCCGAATCGGAGGATAACTGTGCCGTTATGGCGGCGGAGCAGCTTGTGGATTACCTCGAAACCGGCAATATCCGCAACAGCGTCAATTATCCGGAAATCGTTCTTCCGCGCGGCGCGAAGAACCGAGTTGTCGTGCTGCACGAAAATATTCCGAATATGCTTTCCCAGATTTCCGGTGTTCTTTCCGCCGACAGGATCAATATCGAAACGCTCCTTTCGCAGTCCAAGGGCGCGAACGCCGTTTCGCTTTTCGATACCGATAACGATGTCACCCCCGCCATTCTCGAAGAGATAAGCGGTATCGCGGGCGTTGTCCGCGTAAGGGCCATTTCCGCCGACCGTGACGGGGAATAAAGAAATGAAGCGGAAGGGAATGGCAATACTCGTGACAGCTTTCATATCACTTTCCGCGATGTTTTCCTGTGCCGGGGGCGGCACGGAGCAGACATCCGCAAACACATCACAAACAGTTCAGAAGCAGGAACCCGCAATAGACGGCACCTTGCTTAAAGATTTCACCGTTGTATACCCGGACACCGCCGAAACAGCCAAATACCGTTTTGCGGCGGAAGCGTTTTGCTCCGGGGTGCGCAGCGCCTTCGGCGTGGAGCTTCGCTGCAGGCTTATCACCGAAACGCCCGCAAAGCACGAGATCGTTATCGGCAGAAGCGAGCTTCGCCCCGAATCGCCGAAAACGGAATGCGATTACGGCTTCGACAAAAGCAGCGTTACCGTTCGCGGCGGCAATGTTTATATCGACGGAGCACACGCCTCCGGCTGTTATCAGGGCGCCAAGGAGCTTTTGAAGCGTCTTTCGGATTCCGCGGACGGAACCATTCCGGCTTGCGAATTTGCCGCCGAGGGCAGGGTGATAAAGCTTGCCTGTGTGGGCGACAGTATCACGGAGGGTACCAATTCCTCCGACCGCGAAAACAAAACCTACCCGATATACCTGCAGGAAATGCTCGGGCCGGATTATTACGTGCTCAATGCCGGGCTTTCGGGCTATTCCACCTGCATGACGGATACCTATGCATATTGGAAGTGTCAACAATACGCCGATGCGCGTTCGCTTTGCCCGGATGTTATTATATACAACCTCGGCACGAACGACTGCAATCCTTCGCAACCGGAAAAGAATTGGGAAGGCACGGGCAGGGAAGAGCTGTTCACGAAAAGTGCCCACGCCTTGATCGACACGTTTCTTTCCGTAAACCCGGATGTGCAGATATATATCTGCATTCCGACCTCGCTGTTCAAGGTCGGGGACGACGGCTGGAACGCCGTAGCGTGGCAGGCGCTGAACGAAAAGCATTCCGTTCCGCTGTGCAAAAAGCTGGCAGCCGATTACGGCTTCCCGACTATCGACCTTTATTCCTGGTCGAAGCAGCATCCGGAGGTGTTTACCGACGGGCTTCATCCCAGGGATGAAACATACCGCGATTACGCCGCCTTTGTGTACGACAGCATAAAGGACACCGTCAAAAAATGACCGCAACAAAAAATACCGGAAGCTGCTTCCGGTATTTTTCTTTTATATGTGTCCGCCTGTTATACGCCCGAGTAAGCGGAAAATCCGCCGTCGATCGGTACGGTTATCCCGGTGACAAAGCCCGAAGCGGCTTCGTCGATCAGCCAATCGACAGTGCCGAGCAGCTCATCCGGGCTGCCGAACCTGCCCATGGGGGTGGACCTGAGTATCTTCCCGGTGCGCGCGGTGGGGTTGCCGTTTTCGTCGAAAAGAAGCGCCCTGTTCTGGTTGGTTACAAAGAAACCCGGCGCAATGGCGTTCACGCGGATGCCTTCCTTTGCGAAATGCACCGCGAGCCAGGAGGTGAAATTGCTTACCGCTGCCTTTGCCGCGGAATACGCGGGTATCTTTGTGAGCGGGCGGTATGCGTTCATGGAGGAAATATTGAGCACACAGCAGCCTTCGCGGCCGAGCATATCCTTCATGAATACCTGGCTGGGGAGCAGAACGCCTTTGAGATTGAGGTCAAAGACGAAATCGAACCCCTTTTCCTCGATATTGAAGAAGGTGGTCTCGTCTGCGGCATTTTCGTCGCCCGCGGTGTATTCCTCGTGCGCGGTGGTGCAGCGCGGGTTGTTGCCGCCGGCACCGTTAATAAGTATATCGCACCTTCCGAGATCCGCGACAACGCGTTCGTGAACCGATTCTATGCTTTCGCGGTCGAGCACGTTGCATTTGTATGCCTTTGCGATACCGCCTGCGGCGTTGATCCGGTCGGCGACCGCCTGCGCAGCCGCTTCGTTAAGGTCGAGCAGGGCGATCCTGTTGCCCTTTGCCGCAAGATGCTCCGAAAATCCGGCGCAAAGCACGCCGCCGGCGCCTGTAATAACTATTGTCTTCATCGTTTACCTTCCGTTTTTTCGATAGCTTCGAACAATCCGTAAATGTAGGTGGCACCGAGCGCGCGGTCGTAAAGTCCGTAGCCGTACCTGCCCTTTTCGCCCCAGATCATTCTGCCGTGGTCCGGGCGGACATAACCGTCGAACCCGTTATCCACCAGTGCGCGGACAATGCCGTACATATCCAGTGACCCGCATTCGGTGGGATGGCCGACCTCGTAAAAGCACTTTTCGCCGGTAAAGCGTATATTGCGCAGGTGCACGAAATGTATGCGCGGTGCAAAGCAGTTCACCATGTCGATCAGATCGTTATTCGGATCTGCGCCGAGCGAGCCGGTGCATAGCGTGAGCCCGTTGTGTACATCCGGAACAATATCCAGAAACCTTTGCAGGTTCTGCTTGTTCGTAATAATACGGGGCAGCCCGAACATACTCCAGGGCGGATCGTCCGGGTGGATCGCCATCTTTATGCCGGATTCGGCGGCGACGGGAACGACCGCCTTCAAAAATTCGGTCAGGTTTGCCCAAAGCCCTTCCTCGCCGAGCTTTTGGTAGGCGTTTATAAGGCCTTTAAGCTCGTCGCGGGTGTAGCTCGCATCCCAGCCGGGGAGCGAAAGCTCGCTTTTCAGCGGATCCATGGCGCGCACGGTGGCATCGTCGTATGCAAGGCTGTTGCAGCCGTCCGGGTGTCTGTGCTCGAGCTCGCTGCGGAGCCAATCGAATACCGGCATGAAGTTGTAGCAAACGCATTTTACGCCGGCTTTGCCCAGCCTGCGGATATTTTCGCAGTAGTTTTCGATCAGTTCGGGGGCTTTTTCGGTTCCGAGCTTGATATCCTCCGGCACGGGAACGCTTTCCACGACCTCGAATTCAAGCCCGTTTTCGGCGGCAAGAGATTTGATATGCGCAATGCTTTCGTTGCTCCATACTCCGCCGGGCCGTACATCGTATACGGCGGAAACAATGCCTGTCATCCCGGGGATCTGCCGGATCTTTTCAAGCGTGACAGGATCGCTTTCGCCGTACCAGCGAAATGTCATTTTCATAAGCATGTTTCCTTTTGGTTATATGTCAGACTCTGCGGGAGGATATCTCGTCGGTCAGTTCGGCGATGAAATCGTCGAGCGCCTTCGTGCCGAGATCGCCCTTTTTGTAGCTGTTTACGGTTATACTGCCGTCTGCGACCTCTTTATCGCCGATAACAAGTGCATAAGGCACCTTCATCAGCTTGTGCTCGCGGAGCTTGTAGCCGATCTTTT
>USHI01000014.1 GCA_900554405.1 uncultured Eubacteriales bacterium
CTCCGTCATGAAAATTATCACATCGGCGCTGCCGATGGCGATAAGCGCCTGCTCGCGCATATTGCGCATAAGCTCGTTTTCGGTCTCCGGCTCGATACCGCCGGTATCGATAAACAGCATACTTTTGCCGTTCCAGACAACGTCGCAGTATATCCTGTCCCGCGTGACGCCGGGGGTGTCCTCGACAATGGATATCCTTTCGCCGGCTATTTTATTGAAAAAGGTGCTTTTGCCGACGTTCGGTCTCCCGACGACGGCAACCGTGCATTTTGCCATATTATCATCCTTTCAAGCCTGTGACAGCCTCGCACAGCGCATAACCGCCGCGTTCGCACACGGTGATTTTTCCCCGGAGCCGTTCCGCCACTTCGTCAGGCGTTGTTCCGTCCAGAAAAAGATCGCCCTCCGCGCGGAGCATATTTTCGGAAATAAGGAGTTCCGTCCCGAGCTCCCGCCCCGCAAGCTGTTCCATTATATCGCCGCCGGTTACAAGCCCGCTGACAGTGACGTTGCCGCCGAAGAAATTGTTTTTTATCGCATAAACGCGGACGACCAGGTTTTTGTATTTGTTCATCGCCTTTTGCGCCGCCTGCGAGATAAAGCCGTATGCCGCCTCGCCCGTTGCTACGGATACAGTTCTATTATAATCGCTTTCGGGCAGGTTTTCAAGGCATTCGTCAAATTCGTCGCTGTCGCTCCGGATCATGCCGACACCGTTTTCGATCTGGGGATATTCTTCGTAATAATCCGCCCCGGGAAGTTCGCGCCCGGCAAGCAGGAAAAATTCATCCGAAGGGTATATAAGCCTTCGCCCGCGCGCTTCAAGCAGCATACCGCCGAAAATATGGGCAATATCTATTACCGCGGCGGCGGCGTCGGCATCGAACGGGACAAGCGGATAAAGCCCTTCACGCCATTTCGTAAGCCCGCTGGGAACAAGCGCGATGCTTTCGATATTCTGCAGCACGGAAAGATCGGTAAGACTCCTTTTCAGGGCTTCGCCGTCGTTTATGCCGCGGCAGAGAACAAGCTGAGCATTTACGGAAATACCGGCATCATCCAGCATTTTTATATACCGCAGGCAATCCCCCGCAAAGCGGTTGCGCATCATCTTCACACGAAGGGCGGGGTCTGTCGTATGCACCGAAATATTTATCGGCGAAATGCGCATATCTATAATGCGCTTCACATCCGATTCGGAAAGATTCGTGAGCGTTATGTAGTTCCCCTGCAAAAAGGAAAGGCGTTCGTCATCATCCTTGAAATATATCGTTTCGCGCATTCCGGGAGGGTTCTGATCGATAAAGCAGAAAATGCAGTTGTTGCGGCAGCGCCGCTTTTCGTCCATCAGATATGTGGAAAAATCAAGCCCTATATCGGAATATTCGGATTTGTCGATAACGAATTCGAGCGTATCCGTGCCGCGGCGAACCGAAACGGCAAGCCGTTTTTCCATTATATAAAAGCGATAATCGAGCACGTCATGTATTTCGTGACCGTTGACGGTGCAGAGCATATCCCCTGCGCGGATGCCGACCTTTGCGGCATGACCGTACGGTTCGACCGATTCGATTCTGACCATTTTTACTCCTGTCGACCTGCGAAAAACGTCGAAATTACAAAAAAGCGTGTTGCCGACTGCTTCTGCAACACGCTATTTCGCTCAGTCCTGTTTATCCTTGACTTGAAGAACGACCTTCCCGCCGTAGCTTCCGCAATTTCTGCATACGCGGTGGGAAAGAACGTATTCGCCGCACTTCGGGCATTTTGCCATTCCCGGAAGTTCGAGCTTCCAGGTGGAAGAACGTCTCTTGTCTCTTCTTGCTTTGGATACTTTTCTCTTAGGTACAGCCATTTCGGAAAAACCTCCTTGATTTATACAAACAATTTTTTATTCGAAAAATGCTTTGAGAGCGTCCCAGCGCGGATCGGGTTCTTTATCGCCGCAGGAGCAGGTAGCGGCGTTAAGATCGGCCCCGCATTTCGGGCACAGCCCTTTACATTCCTCGCGGCAAAGAAACCGCGAAGGAAGTTCTAATATAACGGCGGTGCGGACATATTCCCCGATATCCAGAAGACCGTCCTGCAAAAGAAGGAATTCGTCTTCGTCCTTGTTTGCAAGTTTATCGGTGATCTTTGCTTCGAGTGTGACCGGTTCGGTATAAACGAACTGCCGACCGCAGCGTGCGCAGTTGACGGTGAATTCGGTATCTGCCACACCGTGAAGAACGATATAGCCCGAATGGTTTTCCACCCTGCCGGAAGCTTTTACACAGCCGGAAAGAATGTCATCGGACATACCGTCGGCATCGAGTTCGCAGGAAAATGCTATACTTTCGGCAGAACCGTCGAGCAGCTTTTTGAGATCGAGCACGCCGAAAACACCTCCTGAAAACCGCGTAAAAGCGCACTGTTCATTATATAAGCGAAAAACCGTTTTGTCAATACCTTTTTTTCAAAAACGCACGAATGCCGCATTTTTTGCGGATTTTACGCGCGGTGTTGCTTATCGCGCCGAAAAGTGGTAGTATAGTTGCCCCCGCCGAAGCAAATAATAGCTTTGCGAGGTGAATTTTATGTGCATTAAAAAGCTGATAAGCGCCAACAAGCTCTGCACCTGCATGGTGATGTGCGTTGCGGGCGCGGCGCTCGGCGTTGCGGCGGCACAGATGATGGTTTCCAAATGCTGCTGCACGGCAGAGCTGAAAAAGAAGGCAAAAAAGGCCTTCAAAGCCGTGGAGGACAAGCTCACCGGCTGAAATCCGCAGGGCTTTCATGCCCTGCCGCGTTCAGGGAGTTACATACATGAATCTCGGGAAAAGGCTTTCCGCCGCGCTGGAGCTGCTTGCCGAATGCGACGGAAGCATCGTGGCGGATATAGGCAGCGACCATGCTTACCTTGCCGTTGCCGCACTGAAAAGCGGCGCGGCAAAAAGGGCGATCGCTTCGGATATCAACCCCGGCCCGCTCGAATCCGGGCGGGCAAATGCAAAGCTGCATGGAGCGGATATCGAATTCGTGTTATCCGACGGATTTGATGCGCTCGAAGACAAGGGCGTGACAGCCGCCGCGATATGCGGCATGGGCGGCGAAACAATTGCCGCCATGCTCGAAAAAAGCGTCTGCGCAAAGAAATGCCGTCTGATTTTGCAGCCCATGTCCGGGCAGGAAAAGCTGCGTGCATTTTTATACGGAAACGGTTACCGCATACTCCGTGAAAGATTTGTCACCGACTGCGGCAAACCGTATACGGTGATGCTCGTAAAATATACCGGCATTTCTGAGGAATTTACATATACCGACCTTTACCTCGGCAAAGAGCGCCCGGAAGGTGCGGATTTCGCGCTTTATGCCGAAAAGGAGGCATGCCGCGCCGAAAAGCGCCTGCGCGGGAATATCACGTCTGCCCGGCGTGCAGACGAAAACACGCTTATCCGGGAATGTCAGATGCACTCGACAAACTTTTCCGCAGGCACAAGCCCCGCCAGCGCGGATTGAAGCTCCGGCGCGGAAAGTGCGCAGCCGCGCTTGGGAATGATAATGACATTGCTTTTGTTCACATAAACGAATATATGGTCCCTTGCGGAATAAACGCGGTGAATGAGCCTGTACGGCATCACCGCTTTTTTATCCTCTTCCCCTCCCGAAAACGAAAGCGTTATGCCGTTTTCGTCCACGGTGGCGGTATAATCGCAAAGCAGGAGCTTTTTATTTGCCATACAGACCTTTTTCAGGCTTTGCTTCTGCGTATAGAAAAACATGAAGTAACAGAACAGCACCGCCGCGCCGGTTATGATGAGCATATTATGCTTTATCACGATACCGGTTATTGCCGCGGAAATACCGCCGGCAATGCATATAACGGCAATTACCGCCGCCGCAACACGGTAATATCTTCCGCGAAGCGTATTGAAGTTCATATACGACTTAAAGTCATTCGGCACGAGCCTGCCGCGCAGCGTGAGTGCTTTTTTCATCGTTTTGCCTCCGTGAGCATATCCATAAGCATTTCGCCGCGCGCAAGCGATATACCGCGCATTCCGGCCGCTTCGCTGTATGAATCGGCACCGGCGGCATCCTGCTGCGAATCGTAAAGCAGGAAGGGCACGGGGGCACGCGTATGCGTTCTGACGGAAAGCGGTGTCGGATGATCCGGAAGTATGAGCATACGGAAATGCTCGCCGCTGCCGCGCAGATATCCGAGCATACCGCCGACGATGTATTTGTCGATATATTCTATCGATTTAACTTTGTTTTCGGTTTCGCCGCGGTGACCGCATTCATCCGGCGCTTCGACATGGATATAAACAAGCTGCGAGCCGTTTTCGAGCTCTTTTATCGCGGCGACGCATTTCGCGGCATAATCGGTATCGAGCGTGCCGGTGGCTCCATTTACATCCGGGACACTCATCCCCGCGCAAAAGCCGATACCCTTGATAAGATCGACGGCGCACACAACCGAGCCTTTGAGCCCGGTTTTTTCGGAAAACGAGGGAAGCGAAGGTTTCTTGCCCGGGCTCCAGAGCCAGAGCGAATTTGCCTTTTTCAGCCCGCGCGCGGCACGTTCGATATTCAGCGGATGGCTGTTGAGGAAATAATAGGATTTCTCCATAAGCTCGCGCATGGGCCGGCTTTGTGCGGATGCAGGCAGATATTCGCCGATACGGCGCCCGATTATATCGTGCGGGCGTGAAAAATCCGTAAATTCCGGGCAGTTCTTCCAGATAAGGCAATGGCGGTAGCTCACGCCGCAGTAAAAGCGGAGCGTATCGCTGCCGAAGCGTTTTTGTATATCGTCGATAAGAATGCGGGCTTCCCGTGTGGGTATCTCGTCCGAGGAATGATCCGCCATGATAAGATCCTCGTAGCTTCCCTCTCCGGCAAGCGAAACGATATTGGCACGGATGGCGGTTTCGTCATCGCGCATTTTTATACCCATGCTCGCCGCTTCCAGAGGCGATCTGCCCTTTGAATACAGCCGCGGGTCATAGCCCATAACGGCAAGGTTTGCCGTGTCGCTTTCCGGGACCATCCCTTCCGGAACGGTGTTGACATTGCCGATGACCGAAACCGGAGCAAGCGAATCGGTATTAGGCTTGAAGGCGGCTTCGAGCGGCGTTTTGCCGCCCAGCGAATCGACGGGGATATCCGCCATCCCGTCGCCGAGTATGATTACATATTTCATGTTAATGGCTCCTATACCGGGGAAAGATATCAGATAGACGCGATTATAGCAGATCCACGCGGAAAAATCAATGATTTCGCGCACAAAACCTTGCGCCGCGCGGCGTTTTCGTTGACAAAACCGCAAAAACGGTTTATACTGGAGCAGGCGGTGCCGCGGCGCCGCAATATACACACGGGAGCAGACAGCATGAAGGTTGCCGTTATCGGTTCACGCGGGCTGACGGGAATAGACATTTCCAAAATGATACCTCCGGATGCCACCATGATAATTTCCGGCGGCGCGGCGGGCGTGGACACGCTTGCCGAGCGTTATGCGGACGAAAGAGGAATACCCAAGCGTATCATAAGGCCGGATTACGGGCTTTACGGCAAACAGGCGCCGCTTGTCCGCGACAGAATGATTGTCGAGCTGGCGGATGCCGTTGTCGCCATATGGGACGGCGTATCAACCGGGACGGGGTACACCATATCCTATGCAAAAAGCCGCGGCATTCCCATACAGGTATACATAAGATAAAAGAACGACCTGCGTTCTTGCGGCAGCAAGGGGCGCAGGTCGTTTGTTCGTCAGATAACTCCGTATACAAGCGGTTCTTCTGCGGGTTTTTCCGCACCGAATGTGAGCGAGTTGAGCAGCTTTTCGCACGCAAGCGAAAAATCCGTGACCGATGAGGACTGCATCACGGCGACGGTTTCGCCCTTTGCGACATAATCGCCGCGGGTGCGTTCAAGTATTATCCCGGCGGTCGGGTCGATATCATCCGCTGCCTTTGCGCGGCCCGCGCCGAGCAGCATTGCCGCAATACCGATACCGGCGGTGTCCGTATCCGTGATATAGCCGCTTCGGCGCGCGGCGACACGATATGTGTATTTCGCACTGCCGTAACCGCTTCCCTTTTCCAAAAGCGCCGTATTGCCGCCCTGGGCGTTTATCCAGCCGATAAATCTTTCGTACGCCCTGCCGCTTGCAAGAGCCTCCTCCGCCATTGCGCGTGCTTTTTCGGAAGAGACGGAGTGGGCAAGCGATATGATACGCGAAGCAAGGGTAAGGCAGATTTCTTTGAGCGAGGAATCCGCTTCCCCGCCGCGCAGCAATTCGGCGGCTTCGCATATTTCGATCGAATTGCCGATACATTTGCCGAGCGGACGGTCCATATCGGTTATCACCGCCGAAACGTTCCTTCCGGAGGCTTTGCCGATATCCACCATTTTTTCGGCAAGGAGCGGAACTTTATCCTTATCCCGTATAAACGCTCCGCTGCCGTTTTTTACATCGAGAACTATATTTTTTGCGCCGCCGGCGAGCTTTTTGCTCATTATGCTCGAAACAATGAGCGGTATGGAACCGACCGTCGCCGTGACATCGCGCAGAGCATAAAGCTTTTTGTCCGCAGGGGCAAGCTCCCTGCCCGCGGCGATAACACATATCCCCTGCTTTTCCGCAACGGACATGAATTCCTCCGGCTCGAGTGAAACACGGTAACCGTCGATAGACGCGAGCTTATCCACCGTGCCCCCGGTATGCCCGAGCCCGCCCCCCGACATTTTTGCCATTATGCAGCCGGTCGCCGCGACAATGGGGGCAATAACGGGGGTGGTCTTATCACCCACACCGCCGGTGCTGTGCTTATCCACGCTCATGCTGCCGAAGCGGGACATATCGAGCATTTCGCCCGAATGCGCCATCGCCTGAGTGAGCATGACCGTTTCGTTATCGTTCATTCCGCGAAGATACATTGCCATAAGCAGCGCCGCCGATTGGTAATCCGGTATGCTGCCGTCCGCAACACCGGAGGTGAAAAAGGCGATCTCCTTATCGGAAAGAGCCATGCCGTCGCGCTTTTTTTCGATAATATCACATATACGCATATTTGTTCCTCCGCTTTTTTGATCTTCATGCACATAATACCACGCGGCAAAGAATTTTTCAACAGTGTTTGCGGGATTTTAACCCGAAGCGGTATTGTAAATCGCGGCAAAACGTGGTATATTACAGACGGTAATAACGATAAAGGAGCCAATTCATGAATATTTCGACAACAGCCCGCGCCGCGGCGCTTATCAGAAGCATTCTGGACACGTCAAGGCGAACTCACGCAGCCGTTACGACAGATGAAAAAAAGCCATTGCTCGAAGCAGCATTGCCGGTATTCCCGCGGGTAACGCCCGAGGAATGCGGCATATCCTCCGCGGAAATGCTCGACTTCATGAAGCGGCTCGATTCCGACTGCCGTATCGGATGGCAGAATATTACCTTCATGCGCGGCGGCAAGGTATTTTATGAGGCTTCGAAGGGCGAATGGCGCAACGATATCCCGAAAACGACATTTTCGGCGTGCAAAAGCATCGTTTCGCTCGCCGTCGGCAGGCTGGTTACCGAAAAACGACTGCGGCTGAACGAGCGTGTGGCGGACATACTCTCGGAATACACCTCCGCCATAACCGCGGTACGCCTGAAAGGGCTGACGGTGGAGGATCTTCTAACCATGCGAAGCACGGTGACCTTCAACGAAGCCGAAGCGACCGTGACCCGCGAATGGAGAAAAGCGTTCCTTGCCTCCACCACGAACGGCACCGTCGGAAAAACCTTCTTTTACAACAGCCTGAACACCTATATGCTCGCGGCGATCGTCGTGAAGCGCTCCGGGATGTCGCTTTGCGATTACCTCGACACCACCGTTTTCGGAGAACTGGGAATAACCGATTATTATTGGGAAAAGAGCCCGGAGGGCATCGAAAAAGGCGGCTGGGGGCTTTATATACTCCCGGAGGATATGCTGAAGCTCGGCAAGCTGATACTCGACAAGGGCAGGCACAGGGGCAAACGCATTATCTCCGAAAGCTACCTTGCCGCGGCGACAAGCACGCAGGCGATCGCGCCGGAGGATTACGGCGAATTCAATTACGGATACCAGATCTGGTGCGGCAGGACGAACGGTTCCTTCCTGTTCAACGGGATGCTCGGGCAGAACCTGCTGTGCTTCCGCGAAAACGGAATAGAAATTATGATAAACGCCGGCAACGGCGACAATTTCCAGCAGAACCCCTTCTTTGCGCTCGCGCTCGGGAGCTTCTGCAAGGCATTCTCGGACACGCTCCCTGAAAACCGCGAGGCATACGACGAACTTTGCGGGTATACAAAGGGTCTGAAATCGCTTTTCAGCCCGGATTTCGGCAGTATACTCCCCGCACCGGAGGAGGAGCCTCCCTGCACGCTGCCGCTTTCCGCCCTGTACGGCAGGAGCTTTGCGGTATCGGGCGCGAATGCGCCCTCCACCGGCATTCTTCCGCTTTTTATCCAAGTGGTTGAAAGCAATTACACTCACGGGCTCGAGCGCATAAGCTTTTCCGAAGCGGAAGGCGGCATTGCCGTAACGTTTACGGAAGCCGACTGCGAAAACACGGTCATCGCCGGGGACGGGCACCCCGTCGAAGGCGTTGTCGCTCTTCACGGCGATATGTTCCGTGTGAGCGCGCACGCGCGGTTCGCACGGGATGAGGACGGCGCGCCGGTGCTTACCGTTACCTGCGCATACCTCGAAACGCCATACCGTGCCGAATACAAATTCCACTTCGGCAGCAAACCGTTTGCCGTATTTTCCGAAACGCCGGGTCCGGATTATGTTTCCGTCGTTCCGAAGATTATCGCAAAGATAGCGGCGGAAAAGCAGCTTGTGGATGCGGTGTATTCCAAAATAGACAGGGATTATATCGCCGCCAAGCTGGAAAAAGCTTTCAGAAAGAGGATAGAGCTGAATGTCATATCTTGAAATAAACCAAATTACAAAAAGCTATACAACGGGCGGGCAAACGGTGCGCGCCGCCGACGGGATGACGCTTTCCGCCGAAAAGGGTGAATTTGTCGTGATTGTCGGCCCAAGCGGAGCGGGCAAAACGACGCTTCTGAACATTATCGGCGGCATGGACAGGTGCGACTCCGGCAGCATCGTGCTGGACGGCGAAAACATAAGCGGCTACAACGAAAGGCAGCTTACCGAATACCGCAGGAACGATGTCGGGTTTGTTTTTCAGTTTTACAATCTGGTACAGAACCTGACCGCGTTGGAAAATGTCGAGCTTGCCGCGGAGATATGCAAAAACTCGCTTTCCGCAGAGGAAACTCTTTGCCATGTCGGGCTGAAAAACAGGATGCACAACTTCCCCGCGCAGCTTTCCGGCGGCGAGCAGCAGCGTGTTTCCATCGCACGGGCGATCGCCAAAAACCCGAAGATTCTGCTTTGCGACGAGCCGACGGGCGCGCTTGATTACAACACCGGCAAACAGATACTTTCGCTGCTGCACGGGATCTGCCGCAGCGACGGCAAGACGGTCATCGTCATCACCCACAATTCCGCCATAACCGCGATAGCCGACCGTGTTGTCACGGTGCGCAACGGGCGCATTGAAAGCTGCGTGACCGATACCGCCCCGATCCCGCCGGAGGAGCTCGAATGGTAACATATCTTACGCTTGTACGGCGCTGCCTGAAACGCTCGCTCACAAGGTTTCTTTCCATTACCGCCATTGTCGCCGTCGGCGCAGGGTTTTTGGGCGGGCTGCTCTCGACCGACCTCGATATGAGGCTCACGGTGGACGACTATTACGACCGCACCGGGATGTTCGATATTGACGCAAAATGCGCTTTCGGGCTGAACGAAAGCGATATCGAAAGGCTTTCGGCGCTCGAATGTACGGAGGATATACTGCCCGCGTTCGTATATGACCTTGTTTTCGAAAAGGGCGGCGCAAGCTGTACGGCACGTATTTACGGCATGGATGCAAAGCGCAGCATGAATAATGTCATTCTTGCCGAGGGCAGAATGCCCGAAAAGAGCGACGAATGCGTGATGGTGCTCGGAAACAAATACACGGACGGATACTCCGTCGGCGACATTTACACCGTTTCCGAAACGAACGGCTTTTACGATACCCGGAGCGACATATTCGCCCACGATTCCTATACCGTTGTCGGGCGGGTCACCTTCCCCTATTACCTATCCATTGAAGCCGACCCTTCGACCGCCGGCAAGGGCAGCATAGATGTGGCGCTTATCGCTCTGCCGGAGGCATTCACGCTGAAGGTTTACACCGATGCTTTTATTGCGGTAAAGGGCGCGCGCAAGCTCGATTCCTTCTCCGAAGAATACAAAACGCTTATAACCGCTGCTGCCGATACGATAAACACGCTTGCCGATACGATCCGCGCGGAAAAGCTGGAAAGCACAAAAGCCGAAGCCGAAAAGAGCCTCTCGGAAAAGCGCTCCGAATATGAGGAAGCGAAAGCCGAAGCACAAGAAAAGCTTGCCGCGGCGGAGCAGTCGATAACCGAACAGGAGCAGCTTCTTGCCGCGAAATCGGCGGAGCTGAACGCCGCAAAGCGGGATTTTGATTCGCAAAAGGATATGATGCCCGCGGCAAAGCGCGCGGAAACGGAGGCGGCACTGCAAAAGGCGCAAACAGAGCTTGAGGAAGGCGAAGCAAAGCTTTCCGCCGCAAAAGCCGCCCTTGAAAGCGCGAAAAAGCAGGCAGAGGAAAAATTCGCACAGGCAAATTCGGAGCTTGAAAGCGCACGCCGGGAGATAGATTCGCTTGCGGCGCCGGCATGGTACAATATCCTGCGCACCGACACGCTTTCCTTTATAAGCTATTCCGGCAACTGCGACAAGATAGGCGCCATTGCAAAGGTGTTCCCGGTGTTCTTCTTCTTTGTCGCGGCGCTTGTTGCGCTCACCACAATGACACGCATGGTCGAGGAGGAGCGCGGTCAGATAGGCACCCTGAAAACGCTCGGTTACGGTAATGCCTCGATAATCCTTTATTACATCGGCTTTTCGTTTGCCGCATCCGTTATCGGCTCGGTCGCAGGGCTGCTGTTGGGCATGAAGGTATTGCCCGCCGTGATATCCGGAACCTACAAAATGATGTACGACCTTCCGGCGACACTTGTTCCCTACCGGCTGAAATACTTTATCACCATTCCGCTGATATCCGTCGCCTGCACGGGGCTTGCAACGCTTGCCGCCTGCCTTGCAGCGATCCGGGAACGCCCCGCGGCGCTGCTTCTGCCGAAGGCACCCAAAGCCGGCAAGAAGATTTTTTTGGAGCATATCACGCCGATATGGCACAGAATGAGCTTCACCCGCAAGGTGACGGCAAGGAACGTATTCCGCTACAAAAAGCGGCTGTTTATGACCGTCGCCGGCGTGGCCGGGTGCTGTGCGCTGCTTGTGACGGGCTTCGGTCTGCGCGATTCGATACACGATATCGTCGATCTCCAATTCGGCGAGCTTTACACTCACAATGCCGAAATAACGCTTACCGGTGATTCCCCCGCAGAAAACGAGGCTCTGCTCGATATCCTGAACGGCGATGACGTAAACAGCTATTCGCTGATACATACCGAAAAGGGCTACGCCGGCAGCGATGCGGACACCGAAAGCGCGACGATAGTTATCCCCGAAAACCGCGAAGACTTTGCGCGGGAGGTCGTGTTCCGCGACAGGCACACGAAAAAGACCTTTGAATTTACCGCAAACGGCGCTTATCTCACCGAAAAGCTTTCGGAGCAGATCGGCGTTTCCACGGGCGACAGCTTCACGCTGAAAGCCGCGGACGGCAGTGAGTTTTCGCTCACCGTCGCCGGGATATGCGAAAATTACATATCCGCCTATGTTTTTGTCGATAAGTCGCTTTTTGCCGCCGCATCGGGCACCGATCCGGATGAAATAAAGGCGAACGCCGTGTTCCTGACCGCCGCAAGCGAAGCACCGGAAAAACGGGATGAGCTTTCCGAAAGGCTGCTTGCCACAAAGGCGGTGGCGAACGTGCGGTTCAACGCAACGGTGCGCGAAAGCTTCGAAAACACGGTGAAAAGCATTGATTACATCGTTATGGTGCTTATCGCCGCGGCGGGCATACTTGCCGTCATCGTGCTTTACAACCTCACGAATATCAATATCTGCGAACGCGTAAAGGAACTTGCGACAATAAAGGTGCTCGGCTTTTACAACAGCGAGGTCGCATCCTACATATACCGCGAAACGGCGATACTCACGCTTATCGGCATTGTGTGCGGGTTCGGATTCGGCGCATGGCTGCACTCGTTTGTAGTCCGCACGGCGGAGGTAAACGCCGTTATGTTCGGCAGGACGGCGAGCATACAAAGCTATCTTCTCGCGGCGGCGGTGACGGTTGTCTTTGCTGCGCTGGTCGATCTGATCATGTACCCGAAGTTAAAGAGAATCGACATGGTCGAAAGCATGAAAGCACCCGAATAAACCGATAAAACATAAAAACAGACTGCATCGGCGCAGTCTGTTTTGTTATTCGTTTTTCAGTGATTCAGCCTTCGAGATCGTCGAGTCTGCCTTCGAGATCGTCGAGGCTGTCTTCGAGATAATGCAGTCTTCCGTCCAGATCGTCGAGCCGGGACATCATATCGCCGAGCTGGCTTGAAAGATCCCCGAGGAGGCTGCTCATCGCCGTAAGCGCGGCTTCATCGCCGCTGCCGCCGTAGTATTGATAGCATTGGCTGTATCCGCCACCGCCGCCGGAGCGAAGGTTCACAAGGCGCGCGGCGCGCTCCTCCTTATCCGCTTTCAGAGTGCGGAAATCATCAACCTTGCCGGCAAGCTTTTCCGTGACCTCCTTATCCGTGAGCTGCTCGTACACAAGCGAAAGAACATTTACAGGCAGTGTTTCCGCCACGGGGTTGAGGTATTCGCCGAGCTTTGCGCGGTTGCAGGCGCCGAAATATGGCACACAGTGCTGAACGCTGAGCAGATTGTTGCCGAAGGCGTTCATATACCCGGTGACAATGCCTGTTGTGATATCCATGCCGAGAATGCCGAACCAGTTCGCAAAGGAGCCGATATGATTTTTGACGGCGTATTCAACGCCCTTTTCGATAACGACCCCCGGAAGATACCCCGCCACATAGCTCTTCATCGGATTCCAGTTGCCGCACTCGTTTATGATCCAGTCCATCGCGCCGCCGACTATTTCCGGGTTTTTCGAATATGCCAATATACAGGCAACTCCGGTTATATCTCCCAGCGACATACGGTTGAGTATGAGCTTGGTGAGCATATCCTGCGGGAGGTACGGTAAAAGATCTGCCCTGCCCTTATCGGTATCCGATTCGAAGGCGAGTCGCGCCACCTCGGCAAGCTGTGCTTCATCCGCATAACGGAACAGCATCTTTGCCATGGCGCTGCCCTTTGCGACCGTGATTTCATATATTGCGGTCACGAGCACCCCGCGGGAAAGATACGGCGCGAGCGCGTATACATCCCCCATAAGAGTCTTATCGGGAAGCGCGTAGTATTCGTCGTCCAGATACTCCTTTTCATCCCCCGTGGCATCGTGCATTGCGGAAATCATTTCGCCGACCGGAACATCGAGCACGTCGGATATATCGCGTATTTTGGATATTTCGGGAACGCTTTCGCCGCGTTCCCATTTGCTTACCGCCTGATGGGTAACTCCAATCCGGTTTGCAAGCTCTTCCTGTGTGATATTCTTTTCGCGGCGTTTGGCGGAAAAATAATCCGAAAACTTTTTCATGTTGAACATGGCTTTTCTCCGTTTCTGAATTTATTCCGGGTGTGCACTTCCCGCAGACAGTGTCGCATACGGGGCGGAAAATGTCAATCAACTTGTGTTTGAATGGGGGCGGAAAGCCGTGCAACCGGCGGTTGCGCGCGTGTCAGATCCCGCGTTGGAGCGCGGTTATGCCTGTCCTTGCGACCTCGATAACGCCGTAGGTGCGCATCATGTCGAAGAAGGCGCGCAGTTTGCTTTCCTCACCGGATATTTCGAATATCAGGCATTCCGGGCAGACATCAACGATCTTTGCCTTGAATATTTCGGCAACGCCCTTTACCGTTTCACGGTTGGTATCATCGGCACGCACCTTCACAAGAAACAATTCGCGTGCGACGGCATCCGTAAGTTCGGTAACGCTTATAACATCCACGACCTTGGAAAGCTGTTTTTTAATCTGCCCGAGCGTGTGTTCATCCCCGAAAAACTCTATGGTCATGCGGGAAACGGCACTGTTTTCGGTTTCGCCTACCGTTAAGCTTTTGATATTGTACCCGCGGCGGGCAAAAAGCCCGGATATCCGCGTAAGAACGCCGAAATGGTTGTTCACCAGTGCGGATATAAGATAATTCTTCATCGTATTCCATTCCCTCTCAAACCTACAGCCGTGTTGCGCGGTAGACGACTGCGGAATGCGGCGGAACGATCACATCCCAGCCGCATTCGGCAATGCCGACATCGCAGCGATTAACCATATCGCGCAGAAAGACCTTATCCGTTACCTCCCAGCCGCAATACTGCCAGGAAAGTATCATGCGCTTTTGTGTATCCCAATCGTTCACAAGGCAGAAGGCAATATCCCCTCCGTACAGCGGTTTTGCAAGTATTATGTCGCCGTTGCTCATCGGCGGGAGCGTATACGCCTGTATGCCGAGATCATCCTGATTTACGGCGATAAGATCGGGGTTCAGAAGTATTTTCGCTATTTCCGGCTTGGTATTGCGCACATCGTGGCCCATCAGCAGCGGTGCGGAGAGCATACACCATATGGAAAAATGCGCGCTGTATTCTTCGAGCGTACAGCCGCCGCCTATTTTACCGACAAAACCCTGCCCGTCCAGACCGACGACCATCATGTCGGGATCGTTCCAGCCGCCGGGCGCGGAATATCCGCCGAGCGGAAAGGCGTTCTTTGCCACGCTCAGGATGGATTGCCAGCTATCCTGTATATCGCCCGAAAGCCGCCACATCGAAGCGCCGGTGGAGCGTATCCAGGGGGTTATATCCGTGCTTCCGTAGCAGGCGGCAAGCATTATATCCCTGCCGCTTTCGCGCAGAGCCTGCCCCATACGGCGGAAAAGCGTGGGAATGTCGCAGCCGGGAGCAATATAGCCGAAATCGTATTTGAGCACATCCACGCCCCACGAGGCGAAAAGCTTTGCATCGCGGCGTTCGTGCCCGTAGCTCCCGCAGCAGTTGGCATACGTCATAACGCCCGCCCCGGCATAAAGCCCGAACTTCATCCCGAGCGAGTGGATATAATCGCCGAGCGCCTTCATTCCGGAAGGAAACCGTTCCGGATCCGCCACAAGATCGCCGTTTTCATCCCGGCGCTGCAATGCCCACGCATCGTCCACCTGAACGATAACATAGCCGGCATCGCGGAACCCCTGCTCCGCCATGGCGTCCGCCGTTTCGCGGACAACGCGTTCGTTTATATCGGCATAGCCGAAATAGTTCCAGGCATTCCACCCCATCGGCGGTTTTTGTGCAAATATCATACTGTTTCCTCCGGACAATAATCTATTACGTTTACTCCCCCGCGCTTTGCCGCGCCGGAAAGTGCTTTTTCGAATTCCTCTATACCGTGCGCCGATTCGCCGTGCGCCCCGAAGGCACGCGCCGCCGCGGCGTAATCGATATGCGGCGTTTTTATAAACGAGGCATTTTCCGCACCCGCACCGAGCTTTTCGGCGATCATCCCGAGTACGCGGTTGTTTATGACCACCTCTATCAGATCGAGCCCGTGCGTGACGGCGGTCGAAAGCTCCGCCATGTTCATATTGAAGCTGCCGTCTCCGGCGATATTCACGGCGGTAACGCCCTTTTGAGAAAGACAGGCACCGATAGCGGCGGGAAGCCCGAAGCCCATCGCGCCCAGACCGCCGCTTGTGAGCAGCGTGCGCGGGCGGCGCACTGCCAGGCTGCGGCAGGCGGCGACCTGGTGCATGCCGACCTCGGTCGTATACACGGCATCCGGCAGAATATCCGAGATCAGCGAATACACGCTCTTCACACGCTCGTGCAGCGAAAATCCGTACCACCCGGAGCGCCTTTCGAGAAGCGGGCAAAGCCTTTCGAGCACCTCCGAAGCATCCCCGATGAGCGAGCCGCAGGGCGAAAGGTTTTTATCTATTTCCGCATCGTCGATATCTATATGAACGACACGCACATCCCCCCGGGAACGCAGAGGCGATATCATGCGTTCCGAAAAACGCACGCCGACGGCAATAAAAAGATCGCATTCGCTTATCGGCTTTAAGGTATACGGCTC